>JAYELQ010000199.1:1722-9048 GCA_034717655.1 Campylobacterota bacterium | reverse complement strand
CTATATTATATATTTTTTTTACTCTTTTTTTACCTATTTTAATTAACTCTAAAGCTTCATCAAAAGTTCCATTTCCATTATTAACTAAAAAATTAGCATGTATCGAACTAAACTCCATACCACCAAAACGGTAACCTTTTAATCCAACTTTTTCTAATAAATAACCAGCACTATAATCTTTTGGATTTTTAAAACAACTACCTGCACTTGGTAAATGTGGTTGATTATCTCTCATAGATATAAACATATTTTGTTTATCTTTTGAAAAACCTTTATCTATTTTAAAAATAACTTCATAAATAATACCTTTAATATTACTATATCTATAAGAATAATCTATCTCATCTTTACTGTATAATTTATTATCTATTCTTAAAAATAATATTTGATTGAAAATTTCCCACTCTTTTAAACCTCCATTCATCTTAGCTAAACCACCTATACTCCCAGGTAGTTTTGCCAAAAATTCCATATTTGCAATATTATTATTTTTACAATAAGTTAATAGCTTTCCACTTGAAGTAGAAGCACCAACTTTTAATAAATTATTTTCTTCTATAATATAATTAAACCTATCCCCTAATATAGCTAAATTAGATACTTTATTTGATATTAATAAATTATTTCCTTTACCTATTATTTTATAAGATGGATACTCTTTTATACTATTTATTATTTTTACTTTTTGTCTTGAACCTATATTTATAGATGTATATTTTTTAAAATCTATAACTTTTTCCATTTAACTATCTCTTAACTCTTTATATTCATTTGGAATTAAATAACTTTCTGTTTTTATAAGTTCATCATAAAAACCATTTTTATATCCTAATTCATAAAGTTTATCCAATGCTTTTAGCTGTAAAGAGCTTAATTCAATAGAATTATCATTTGCATATAAAGATAAATATTTCTCTAAAGTTTTATTATCTACTCTTATTAAATCTCTATCAAGTAACATCTCTGATAATAAAGATTTATTTTGATTTGCCACTTTTACAGCTGTTATTAATGTTTGTTCATAATCTATAGCTTTATTTAATGGGATACTTCTTCTTAAACACATTCCCCCTAAAGGTAAAGGTAAGTCTTCTCCTGCTAACTCTTGCCAAATATCCCATAACTCTTTTTCAACTTCAAGTTTCTCATCATAAGTAAGTATAGATTCATGTATTAAAACTCCAGCATCTACATCTCCATCTAAAACTGCTTTTTCTATATCTAAAAAATTCATATATGTTATTCTAGCATCTGGATATGCAATTTTAAACAATAATGCATTTGTTGTATATTTTCCACTCAATGCTACTTTAAAATTTCTTTTTAATTTTTTATCTTTTAGTTTTACTAATTTTGGACCATAACCTTCTCCAAAACTAACAGCAGTCTTTAAAAGTGCAAAATCTTTTTTTACAAATGGATAAAGTGCAAAACTAATTGCACAAATATCATAAATACCTTTTATAGTTGCTTGATTTAAAGTCTCAATATCTAATGCAACATTATCAAAAGTTGTATCTTTTAATGTTGTCCAACCTAGCTTTATAGTATAGTACATAAATATATCATCTGCATCTGGTGAATGAGCTACTAATATTTTATTCATTAAATTCCTTTATTTATTTATTATTTTTATTAGAGATAGAAATATAGCATATTATATATAAAATATCTAATAAATAATATATTAAAATTTAATATTATCATTTTTATAAGATTTTTATAATAAATATAATATAATCGTGTGAATAAAAGTAAAAAAGGGAGTTACATGGAAGGTAGATTATTTACATTCTTTGGTGCTATAGGTGGACATGGTCAAGAGTGGATCATTTTATCACATTTAGTACTTACAGTTGCAATTGTGTTTCTTATTGCAAGAGCAGCAGTTGCGAAGTTACAATTAGTACCAACAGGTGCACAAAATATTGTTGAAGCATATCTGCAAGGTGTTGTTTCTATGGGTACTGATTCAATGGGTGAAAAAAAGGCTAGAATTTTTATGCCTCTTATTGCTACATTAGGTCTTGTTATATTTGTTGCAAATATGATGGGAATTATTCCTGGTTTTGAATCAGTTACAGGAAATATAAATTTTACTTTATCTTTAGCAATTATTGTATTTTTGTACTATAATTACTTAGGATTTAAAGAAAATGGTGCTGGAAAATATCTAGGACATATGATGGGACCTGTTCCTGCATTAGCTCCATTAATGTTTCCAATTGAAGTTATATCTCATGTTTCAAGAGTTGTATCATTATCATTTAGACTTTTTGGTTCTATAAAAGGTGATGATATGTTCTTAATGGTATTACTTATGTTGGTTCCTTGGATTGCTCCATTACCAGGTTTCTTCTTCTTATTTGCTTTTGGTATATTACAAGCTTTCATCTTTATGATGTTAACTTATGTATATATCTCAGGTTCAGTTATGATGGCTGAAGAGGAACACTAAAAGTTTTATGAAGCATAAAATTAAGTTAAAAAAGGAGACTTATTTAAAGTCTCCTTTTTTTATTAACTATTTTATTACAGACCCTATAATGTATAATGGTGATGATGATAAAATAGAGCAATTTAAAAAAAATCTTAAATACTCTTTAGATAACTATAATATAGATATTATATGTTTTAGAGATAAAGAAAATGAAGATACAACTAAACTTGCAAAAATATTTTTAGAGATATCTAAAAAGTATAAAATATCAAAAATATTAATTAATACAGATATAGAAAAAGCGATAACCTTAGGTTTTGATGGTGTTCATCTAACTTCAAATCAATTTAAAAATATAAAAAATGCTAAAAAAAATAATTTATATACTATTATAAGCTGTCATACAAAAAATGAAATAATATTAGCAAAAAATAATAATATAGATGCTATCACATATTCACCAATATTTTTTAAAGAAAATAAAGGTAAACCTAAAGGTATAAAAGAGTTATCAAATATTGTATCAAAGTATCAAACAGATAAATTTAAAATAATAGGATTAGGTGGTATAGTATCACAAAATGAAGTTTTAAAAATAAAAAAAAGTAAAGCCTATGGATTTGCTTCTATAAGATACTTTTTAAAATAGGTCTAAAAATTCATCTTTATATATAGTTACATCTTGTGTATCTGAATTATATTCAAATCTTTCATCATTTTCCCTAATTCTATCAAGAATTATCAACTTTATTTCACTATTTGTTTTATTATGATTTCTCATTAAAACAAAAAAATCTTTTAATGATAAAATCTCTTTCTCTTTTTTAATTGGTTTTTCAACTTTTATAAGCTCTTCAACTTCAGTAATTCTTTCTTTTTGTAAACTATCTTTTTTTTCACTATTTTTTATATTACTTTGCCTTATAGCTTCGAGTCTATCTTTAACACTTTGAGCTTGAGACTTTTGTTTATCATCTTTTTTATCATCTTTAATATCTTCAACAATAACATCATCTACTATAATATCATCTTTTTTATTAACTTTATTATTTGAACTATTATTTTCTATTTGATAGATAGACTTCATCTCATTAAAAGCACTTTTTAAAAGGTCCACTTCACTTTGAAAAACATTTACTATTCTATTTTGCTCCTCTTGAAGTCTCTCTATCTCAGAGTCTTTTTGCTTTTTTATGAACTTTATTGTTTTTTTTAATAATTCAATTTGTTCATCTTTTACTTTTATAACATCATATCCACTAAACTGCTGAAGAGATTCATCTTTTATTGTTGAATGAGATATTTTTCTTGAAGTTTCATCTTTTATACTACCTATCTTATCTTGATCAACATAAACAAATATTTTACCATCTTGCTTTAGAGATTTTAATTGACCTTTTTTAATTCGATAATGTATACCCTGTAAAGATATTCCTAAAATTTTAGCAGCTTCGCTACTTGAGACTAATTTTTCCAAAAATCTAAAACTTATTTGTTATCTTCACTATCTATAGTTATAATAGTGTGTACATTTCCACGAGGATTATAATCTGCAATTAATTTCATTTTTTTAGGCTTTAAACCTTTATATAATGCATCATATATCTTATTTGCACCATTTTCATGGGAAATTTCTTTATTCATAAAAGAATTAATATATAACTTCAAAGCTTTTAACTCTATTACTTTATTATTTGGTGTATATTCAAGTTTTAAAGTTGCAAAATCTGGATAACCACTTCTAGGACATTTACACATAAATTCAGGTAGTTCAATATTTATAGTATAATTTTTTTTATGTTCATTTGGCCAATAATTATTTTTATCTTTTATATCAAATTCTTTTATCTCTTTTTCACCATATTTCATCTACTATTTTCCTTAAATATTATCTTTTTTACTTTTAAGCATATTATACATTAATATATGTTAAATTAGCTTAAATAATCTAATAATTAGAAAAGGATAAAATATGGATATTTTAACAATAATTGTTGCTACTCTTTTTATATCATTAATATATAATCTTATTTTAAAGAAGTTTCATATATCTCCAATAGTAGGATATATATTTACAGGTATAACAATGGTAGTTTTTATTGATACTACAACATTAGATAAAGACTACCTATCACATGTAGCTGAATTTGGTATAGTATTTTTAATGTTTACAATAGGACTAGAGTTTTCAGTTAATCATTTAAAATCTATGAAAAAAGAGGTTTTTACTTATGGTTTACTACAAGTTTTAATCACTTCTATTATATTTACATATATATCAAATTTAATATTTAATCTTGATATGAAAACATCAATTGTAATTGGTACAGCTTTATCTCTATCTTCTACAGCTATTGTATTAAAAGTTTTAAATACAAATGGTGATATACATAGACCTTACGGAAGAAATAGTGTTGGGATTTTAATATTTCAAGATATAGCTGTAATACCTATACTTATTATGATAACTATACTAAGTGATAGTTCAGCATCTATTCCAAACTTATTATTTAATACTTTAATATCAGCTATTGGTTTAGGGATTGTATTATACCTTTTAGGAAAATATGCTACTAATAAATTTTTATCTTATGTTGTTGAAGCAAAAACAGAAGAGTTGTTTATATTAGCTATATTATTTATAGTTTTAAGTTCTGCACTATTTGCCCATACAGTTGGATTTTCATATTCATTAGGAGCTTTTATAGCTGGTATGTTAATAGCAGAAACAAAATATAAGTGGCAAATAGAATCAGACCTTGTACCATTTAGAGATATACTTCTTGGAATATTCTTTATTACAATTGGTATGCAAGTTAACTTTAATATTTTATTTAATAATTTCTTTTTAGTAATTGTATTAGCAGTTGGAATATTATCATTAAAAGTTGTTATTATTTTCTCTATATTAAGATTTTTTACTTTTACAAAAAGAGCTATAAAAACAGCCCTAACACTTGCTCAAGTTGGAGAGTTTTCATTTGCTGTTTTTGCACTTGCTAGTGCTAATGGTTTAATAGATGATAAGTTAAATCAAATAATGGTACCTGTTGTTATTATATCTTTAATATTTACTTCATTAGTATTAAGGTATGTAAGAGCTTTTGTTGATTTATTTATAAAAGAAAAAAGTGAAATTTCAGAAAATCCTATAGTAAGTGAAGGTATTAAAGAGCATATTATAGTATGTGGATACTCTTCTCTTGGTCAAAAAATAGTAAAACAACTAAAAAAATCACAATTTCCATATCTTGCAATAGAACATAATGCACAACATGTAAAAATAGGAAAAGAGAAAGGTGATATTGTATTTTTTGGAAATGCTTCATCAAAACATATATTAAACTCTTTGTATATACAAAAAGCATCTGTTGTTATTATTGCTATTGATAATGATGAAAAAATAAGATTAATATGTTCTGCTATTAGAGAGATTGCTCCTAATATAAGAATTATACTTAATATTACACATCCATCACAAATAGAAGAGTTAAAAGATTTAAAAATTGATAAAATAATAAATCAAAATGAAATTGTTGCTGAGAAGTTAATTGAAAAAGCAACTAAATGTAATATTTAAACATAAGCTAAGTATTAGTTTTTCTTAATACAATTAGCTAATTTTATAATAAAGGAAAATTAATGACACAGTTTTATTTTTTTCTAAGACTTTTAAAAGAGTCTTTTAGAGATTTGGTTCCTATAGTATTAGTTATACTATTTTTTCAACTAGCAATTATTCAAGCAGTACCTGCAGATTGGGCACCAACTACAGTTGGTATGATAATAGTAGGTATTGGTCTTGCTATATTTTTACAAGGTTTAGAAATAGGTATATTTCCTGTTGGTGAAGGTTTAGCAAGAGACTTTGCAAAAAGTGGCTCACATAAATGGATTTTACTATTTGCTTTTGCTATTGGTTTTGGTACTACAATTGCAGAACCTGCACTAGCAGTTATTGCAGATAAAGCAGCCTCTATTAGTAGTGGTAGAATTGATGCTAATACACTTAGATATGTTGTTGCTGGTTCTGTTGGATTTGCTATTTTACTTGGTGTATTTAGAATACTTAAGGGTCACCCTATACACTATTATATTATTGCAGGTTATATAGCTGTTGTTACAGTTACATTTGCAGCTCCAAAAGAGATAATAGGTCTTGCTTACGATTTAGGTGGTGTTACTACTTCAACTGTGACTGTACCATTAGTTGCAGCTCTTGGTATTGGTCTTGCTTCTACAATTAAAGGTAGAAATCCTATGATTGATGGATTTGGACTTATTGCATTTGCTTCTCTTACTCCAATGATTTTTGTTCAAGTATATGGTATATATGTATATAATTTTGTTGAGGCTTCAGAAGTTGCAAAAGTTGTAGTAGAGGCTTCAGTATCTGAAACTACAAAAATAACTTTAGAATCTGTTACTACAGGAATACTAGCAGTTATTAGAGATGTTCTTCCTATTTTAGCAATTATATTCTTTTTTCAATATGCTATTCTTAAAAAGAAAATTGATAACTTAAAAACTGTTATTATAGGATTTATTTTAGTTATCCTTGGACTATATGCATTTATCCTTGGTCTTGAGATGGGACTATTTGCTCTTGGTGAGTCTATGGCATTCCAACTTACTCAAATGGATAATGTATGGATTATTTTTGCTTTTGCTTTTGCTATTGGTTTCTCAACAACTATGGCAGAACCTGCTCTTATGGCTATTGCAAAGAAATCAAAAGAGATTAGTGATGGTAAGATTAATGATATGACATTAAGACTATTTGTTGCTTTTGGTGTTGCTTTTGGTATCGCTTTAGGTGCATTTAGGATTGTAGATGGTGGACAGATACACTATTATATTATTGTTGGATATATGATTGTTGTTGC
>JAYELQ010000199.1:0-1622 GCA_034717655.1 Campylobacterota bacterium | reverse complement strand
TAGAGTTAAAACTCTATCTTTTTTTATCTATTTTCATTTAAAATATTTATAAAATCTTTTTCTCCCCAAGAACCAATATAATCATTTTTATATTTTCCATCTTTTGAAACCATAAAAAAAGTAGGTGACATAGTATCCGTTCCATAAAATTTACTCAAACTTATTTATAGTTAAGTTTGTTTGATATTTACTTCCTGATTCAACGATACTAGTTAGATTTAAAAGTTTAGCTTTTAAGTCCATATGCCCTTTATGATGACTAGAACACTTATCTTCAAATATCTCTTGTCCTGTATTATAATCTGCAATTAAATTAATATTTGCAATTAATATCAATGGAATTATTCTTTTTAACATAATTAATCTTTTTAAATTTAATAATTATAAAAGCATATCATAATTTTAAATATTTTACTATATTAATTTCTAATTATTTCTTTTAATCTTAAACTCAATAAAAAACCTATAGTTAATAAAAATATAGTTAATATATAAATCATATTATAATTATCAAAATATGTTAATAAAGAACCTCCTAAAATTGGAAAAAATAAACCTAAAGATGTTATATTTGTTTGAAGGGCTGTATAAATTGGTCTTTTCTCTTCTGGTGCTATCTCTATTACTAAATTCATTCCACTAATACTAAAACCATCTATAGCTATACCAAATAATAGAAAAACTATCCCATATATATATAAATTAGATGCAAATAAAGCTACTAAAAAAGCTAATATCATAAATACAAAACTTAATGATAACATATGTTCATAGTTATTTATTCTTCTCCATAAAAATGTACTTCCTATAATACTTCCTATCATTTGAATAGTGATAAATCCACCTAACATCCAACCTGTTAAAGTATATAGTTTATTTGCATTTAAAATAACAAATGGCATAGATAATAAAAAACTAAAACTTAAAAATATAACTAAAATTTGGTCTTTTAATCTTTGGTCACCTTTTAGTGTTATTATTGAATTTTTTATAAAAAGTTTAAAATTTTTCTCTTTTTTTAATGTTTTTTTCTTTTCTGGTTCCTCTATTGTTGAAAATGCTAAAAAACCAATAGACATAATAATACTACTAAATAAAAATAGATATGCATAATTTAATGGTGCTTCATAAGTATTTAAAACATATCCAGCTATCCCTCCACTTATTATAGATGCTATACTTCCTGCTACTTGCCTATTTGCCATAGTAGTTCCTCTATACTCTTTAGAGAATAATTTAGCTTGTAGCTCTTTGAAATATATAGCTCCAAAACCAGCAGTAAAAGAGAAAAAGAAAAGACCGATACCTATCATAATCAAAGTCAATACTTTATTTGAATCACCTATAAAATATATACTAACACCTATTAGAAACCAACTAAGCCATCTAAAGAAAAAAACTTTATTTAAATATGGTAATACTCTATTATATGATTGTGCATGAAAAGCAGCATATAATTGAATAGTTATAGCCCCACCTCTTAATAAAGAAGCAAATAAACCTACAATTATAAGACTATCACTAAAATGATGAACCATAAGTGGTAATATTGTTGATGGTTCTGCTATTGTTATAGCTAAAGATAAGAAAAAAGCATGAGCTACATTTTTCTGATTATTTTT
>JAYELQ010000198.1:0-1793 GCA_034717655.1 Campylobacterota bacterium | reverse complement strand
GATATTTACAAGAAAAGACAATATTAATAGCATTATACATTTGGAAAGATAAATAATACCTTAATTTTTCCGTTTATATCCCCATAGCTAAAGCAAGGGGCTTTACACTACTTCTTGGTAAACTATTATTTATTTTATTTTCTAATTTTATTTCAATTTTATTACTAAGAATCCTTTGAGTATCTTTTTTTATATTCCCCATTATATAAAATGAGATTAACGAAGATATAATTAAAATAGTTAAAGATATAGATATAATTATTTTAAGAAATTTTGTTGATATTTTTGTATTTGACATTATAGTTACCTTTTTGGTGGTATAAATAGTGATAATAATTTATTTTTTATATTTTCATCTATTCTTTTTATTTTTCCATCTTTAATTAAAAGTAATAAAAAAGTAGCAGTAAAAAGTTTATCATTATCTTTTGTTATCTCTTGATATATTTTTAATGATGACTTTTTTATCTCTATTATTTTTGATGAAACTTCTATTAAGTCACCAAACTTTGCACTTTTTAGAAAATCACACTCTATTTTACGAACTACAAAATGTGCATCATCCATAATAGGGAGCATATCTTGTTTGAAAAAGAATTCACTTCTTGCTCTTTCACAAAAGTTTAAATAGTTTGAGTGATAAACTATCCCACCTACATCTGTATCTTCATAATAAACTCTTATTTGCACTTTCTAAACCTTTATTTTAAGCTATTTTATTTCATCATCTTCTTAAATTATACAATTTCTATCTTTAACATCACTTTTTTATAGATAGAACTAAAGAATAAGCCAAACTATTAGTTACTAAAACATTATTTCCTAAGTTAAAATAAGCTTTAATTAGATATATTACCAATGTAAATATATATCAAATTCTTAGGAGATAAGTAAATGAATCAAGCAGTACACAATAAGTTAGTAAGTCCAGCATATTACATTTTTGGACTAAATGGAATAAAATCAACTTTTTTTCATAAAACCATAAGGAATAGTGTTTATGTGCCATTTTTTATAAAAGCTTCTGATACTGTAAGGATAGGACAATGGGATTTATCAAAAAGTAGAATGAAAGAAATACCTTTTTATATTCCACCAACAACGGATGAGCAACTCAAAATTGTAGAATATATAGATAATCAAAATGAAAAAATAAATAAAGCCATAGAGTTACAACAAAATTATATAACTAAACTCAAAGAGTACAAAGCATCACTTATCGATAGTGTAGTTACTGATAAAGTAAAAGTATGTTGATATATCAAGATTTTATGATAGAAAAACTATCACATTTAAAACCAAAACTTATTATTATTTTTGGAAGTTATGCTAAAAATACTTATCATAGTAGAAGTGATATAGATATAGCTTTTTATAGTGATATAAAGATAGATAACTATCAAAGATGGCTTTTGGCTCAAAATATAGCGATGGGGCTTAATATAGATGTAGATTTAGTGGATATACAAAGTGCAAATGATGTTTTAAAATTTGAGATAGCTTCAACTGGTAAAGTTATTTTAAATAAAAATATGGATAGTTTTTTGGATAGATGTTATACAAGTTATTTTGTACTAAATGAAGATAGAAAGGAGATTTTAGAGTATTATGATAGATGATGTTATTATCAATAAACTAGAAACAATAAAAAGATGTATAGGTAGAGTTAATGAAGAGTATTTTGGATTTGAAGATGAATTTTATGAAAATTACACTAAACAAGATTCAATTATTTTAAATCTTGAAAGACTCTCTCAAGCTACTATAGATATATCAACTCATATAGTAAGAGT
>JAYELQ010000197.1:0-9141 GCA_034717655.1 Campylobacterota bacterium | reverse complement strand
GCTTCACAAACTCACGATGTAGCAGTTCAAACAGATACTATTGCTAAACTTGTAGTTTCAAATGCAAATGAAAAAGAGTTTAATGGTAAAAGTAGTGTAAAAGCAAAAGATATGGGAAATATAAAATCAACACATACACCAAATAAAATAGTACCTAGTAAACCTACAAAAAAACCTACTATTAAACCAGTAGTATCAAAACCTGTAGTTTCTTCAGTAAATAACTCAAATGATGAATGGGCAAGTTTCTAAAACTTGCTATCATAAAAAAGCAATATAGAAGTTGTAAAAGAGTTATATTTTGATATTTAAGAGTATCAATAAAGCAAAATTTTGTGGGATTTTGTTGTAAAGTGGTACGCCTAGCAGGATTCGAACCCGCAACCACCGGGGCCGAAACCCAGTGCTATATCCAGTTAAGCCATAGACGCATAAATTTTTTAGTTTTATATCAAAAGTACTAAATAAATAGTATTTTTGATAATATGTTTTTGATTAGAAAAGACTACAGTCTTGATTCATATCTTCTTAACATATAAAGTTTTTTTAACATTTTTTTCTTAGCATTTATTTTTTGTTTCTTTTTCTTTTCAGGGTTAGACTCAAAATATCTTCTTGCTCTTGTTTCTGTAACGATTAAACTTCTATCACATTGTTTTTTAAATCTTCTATAAGCTTCTTCGAATGATTCAGATTCTTTTACTTTGATACCAGGCATTGTATTCACCCCTCTTTCTTGCATAAATTTAACTGCTCTAGGGCTAGTCACTGCTTTTTTTAATAATCGCATTGTATATAAATGTATCTTAATAATAGTTGAAGTATAATATTAAAAATAAAATACTTGGATAATTAATATGGATTTAACACACTTAGATGAGAATGCTAGACCAAAAATGGTTGATGTATCAGATAAAGATAATACTACAAGGGTAGCTATAGCTACAGGTAAGATAAAAATGTCTCAAGAAGCATTTGATAATATCATAACAAATAGTAATAAAAAAGGTCCAGTTATACAAACAGCTGTTATATCTGCAATAATGGGTGCTAAGAAAACACCGGAGCTTATACCTATGTGTCACCCTTTATTACTTACAGGTATAAATTGTGATGTTGAAGAGATAGAAAAATTACCTGGATTTAAACTTATAGTTAAAACTAAACTTTCAGGTCAAACAGGAGTAGAGATGGAAGCTTTAACAGGTGTTAGTGTTGGGCTTTTAACTATATATGATATGGTAAAAGCTATAGATAAAAGTATGGTAATTAGTGATGTGCAACTTGAGCATAAAAGTGGAGGAAAAACAGGAGTATATGAAAGATGATAAATCTAAATGAGCATAAACTAGAATTAAACTACCCTTGTAGTTGGGAATATAAAGTTGTAATAAAAGCTGAACAAAATATAAAAAATATAATAAAAGATGTTCTAAAAGATAGAAAACACGGAATAAAACCTTCAAAAACAAGTAGTAAAGGTAAGTTTCAAAGTCATACCTTAGCGCTTATGGTTGATAATGAAGAGGATAGAAAGAATATTTATAAACTTTTAGGTGAACATCAACATATTAAGATGATAGTATGATATATGAAAATAATTTAATAAAAGTTGAGATAGAGGAGTTTGAGATACCTTGGCTTAAAATATTTACTATAGAAAATATAAAAGAGTTTAGTGATTGTTCTATGGAGATTAAATTAGAGATATTAAGAGTTTTAGATATTATTGAAAAAGAGATGATATCATATTTTAAACCAGATAAAATTAATATATCATCTTTTGGTAACTATCTCCCACATCTTCATTTTCATATTCAAGCTAGATTTAAAAATGATAGCTACTTTCCAGAACCAACTTGGGGTAAAAAACAAAGAGAAAGTAAAATAGAGCTAAAAGAGTTAAACAAATTCTATAAAACAATAGAATTAAAGTTAAATTATGATAAAATATAATTATGAATAGAAGAACTTTTTTATTATTATCAGCAGTAGCACCACTAATGGCTAAAGATTTTATAACTGTCAAAGATGAGGTTTATCTTAATAACAATGACATTAGAGTTTTAAAATCTTTAAAAAATAGATTAAAACGAGTAATTAAATATATAGGTTATGGACACTTTAATTATGTATCTTTTGATGATATGTTATTTTATGGTAGAAATTATAGTTCCATTGGAAGATTTACAAAAGAAGAGTTGGATTTAGTTGATAAATTATTTTACTCAAATCCTAATGATTATGGTTTTTATGGTGAAAAAACAATTACTAAAATCACCCACAAAATAGCAAAAAAAGATATTATAAAAGTGCCATATTCTGGACATTATCTATTTAGAGGTAAACCAATTCAAGATTATAATCAAATAATAAAAGATGTAAATAGAGATTTGATTTTAACATCTGGAATTAGAAATGTAGTAAAACAACTATCTTTATATGTTGGAAAGTTAGACCGATGTAATGGAAATATATCAAAAGCATCTCGTTCTATAGCTCCACCATCTTACTCTTATCATAGTATAAGTGATTTTGATGTTGGTAAAAAAGGGTGGGGGCATAAAAACTTTACAGCAGCTTTTTCTAAAACAAAAGAGTATAAACAAATTAGAAAATTAGATTATGTAGGGATAAGATATTTTGTTAATAATAAAGATGGTGTAAGATTTGAACCATGGCATATAAAGGTAAGTTAAAATTGAATAAAATAAATAAAATCAGCAGTGCTATATTATCATTGCTATTTATAACAACAACTGGACTTAGTGAAATAAAATTAAATAATATAGAACAAAATATTACTCAATTAAGCTTAAAAAAAGAGAGCTGTAAAGCTGATATTAAAGATTTAGATAATTTTCAATTTGACTTTATAAAAAAAGGTACGCAAGATGATAATACTCTTTTAGTTGTTGGTGGTATTCAAGGTGATGAACCTGGTGGTTTTATGGCTGCTTCTTTATTATCTACACATTATGATATCACTAAAGGTTCTGTTTGGATAGTTCCAAATCTAAATTTTTATAGTATTATAAAAAGAAGTAGAGGACCTTATGGAGATATGAATAGAAAGTTTGCATATTTATCTAAAGATGACCCAGAATATGAGATAGTTCAAAGAATTAAAAGTTATATTTCAGATAAAAATGTAAAACTTGTATTAAATCTTCACGATGGAAGTGGCTTTTATAGACCTATGTATATAGATAAATGGCATCAACCAAAAAAGTGGGGACAAAGTAATGTAATAGACCAAGAGTATCTTCATCATGAAGATATAACAGATTATGCAGATACTTATAATATATCTGAAGAGGTTGTAAATCATCTTAATAAATATCTATTAAAAGAGGAAGATAGATATAGAACTAAAAATACACATACTAGATTTAATAAAACACACGAAGAGAAAGAGATGGCCAAAACTCTTACTTATTATGCAGTTTCTCAAGGAAAAGCAGCATTTGGACACGAAACAAGTAAAAGTTTGAAAGTATCTCAGAGAGTTTATTACAAAATGATAGCTATGGAAAAATATATGGATATTATGGGGATAGAATATAAAAGAAAATTTCCAATGACTCTAGATGGTATAAAACATGCTTTAAATGATGATATTAGTATAACTCTTGATGATACGCATATAAAAATACCTTTAAATAATATAAGAAATATACAAAAATATTTTCCAGTTCAAAAAGATGGAGTTATACATTATTTACCTAGTAATCCACTAATTAAAATCATAAAAGATAAAAAGAAATATACTATATATTATGGGAATAGAAGATTAACACAACTAGAAGCAGATTATTCAGAGCATTTAAGTTTTGACACAGAAGTTTCTATAGAATTAGATGGACAATTAGAAAAAGTAAAATTTGGTGATACTATTGAAGTTAATGAAAACTTTTTAGTTTTAGAAGATAAAAGATTTAGAGTAAATGTAATAGGATTTATATCTACTGATAAATCTAATAAAATTGAAACAGATAAAATAATATCAAAAGATATGTTTATAAAAAGATATTCAATAGAGAAAAATGGTCAAATATATAGAATAGAATTTTATAAAGATAATAAATTTGCTGGTATGGTATTAGTAAAATATAATAAATAGAAGAAAAAATATGACAACAAGAGAGAAAATACTCAAACTAATAAAAAAAAGACCTCTTATAATAGATGGTGCAATGGGGACACAACTTCAAACTTACAAAGTTCCTTCTAAAGCTTGGATAGATGATAAAGGGGTTGAGCAAGAGGGGTGTAATGAACTTCTAAATGCAACAGCTCCTAAAATTTTAGAAAAAATACATAATGCTTATGCTTTAGCTGATGCTGATTTAATAAAAACAAATACTTTTGGGACAATGCCTTGGGTTTTAGATGAATATGATATGGGGTATAGATGTTATGAATTATCAAAAAATGGTTGTGAAATAGTAAAGAAAATATGTGAGAAATATACTACACCAGAAAAACCACGATTTGTTTTAGCTTCTATTGGTCCTGGGACAAAGTTACCATCTTTAGGTCATATAGATTATGATACTATGTATGATGGTTACAAAGAAACAGCTCGTGGATTAGTAGATGGTGGGGCAGATATATTTTTACTTGAAACTTGTCAAGACCCACTTCAAATAAAATCAGCTATTCACGCTTTAAATGATATAGCACCACAAATTCCAGTTATGGTATCTGTAACAATAGAGTTAAGTGGAAGTATGTTAATAGGAACTGATGCACAAACTATAGCAACTATCTTAGAGCCATTTGATATATTGAGTTTAGGTTTTAATTGTGGAACAGGACCTGAACAAGTTAAAAAACATATTGAGGTTCTGAGTTCTAATAGTGATAAATACCTTTCAATTCATGCAAATGCAGGATTACCACAAAATAAAGGTGGATATACTTTTTACCCTATGGGTCCTGATGAATTTGCCAAAATTCAAAAAACTTTTTTAGATTTTGATGGAGTTAGCTTTCTTGGTGGTTGTTGTGGTACAACTCCACAACATATAAAAGCTTTGAGTGATGCAATTAAAGATATAAAACCAAAAGAACCAAAAGGAAATCACCCTACAAGTTTAGCAAGTTTGTTTCAAACTATTGAGTTAAAACAATCTCCATCTCCACTTTTAATAGGGGAGCGAAGTAATGCTACAGGCTCTAAAGCTTTTAGAGAACTTTTAAAAGCTGAAGATTTTGAAGGTACTTTAACTGTAGGGCAACAACAAGTAAGGGCAGGGGCTCATGTTATTGATGTTAGTGTTGGTTTTGCAGGTAGAGATGAAACAAAAGATATGGATGAGGTTGTATCTTTGTATGCTCAAAAGATAGCTTTACCACTTATGCCAGATTCTACTCAAATACCAGCTTTAGAGAAAGCTTTGAAGTTAATAGGTGGTAAACCTATTTTAAATTCAGTAAACCTTGAAGATGGTGAAGAGAGATTTGATGAGATATGTCAATTAGCTAAAAAATTTGGTACAAGTTTAGTATGTCTAGTTATTGATGAAATTGCTATGGCAAAAACAAAAGATGATAAAGTTAGAATTGCACAAAGAATTTATCAAAGAGCTGTTGATGTTCACGGACTAAACCCAAAAGATTTAGTATTTGATATGCTTGTATTTACTATTGGTAGTGGAGATGAGGAGTACCATACAGCAGGTATAGAAACTATTGAAGCTATAAA
The DNA here is from genome assembly GCA_034717655.1 of Campylobacterota bacterium. Classification (GTDB taxonomy): domain Bacteria; phylum Campylobacterota; class Campylobacteria; order Campylobacterales; family Arcobacteraceae; genus JAIOSF01. Next base: position 3,431 of record JAYELQ010000197.1, on the reverse strand, counting down.
AGAGTTTACATCTATGCATCCTGAAGTATCTACTACTTTAGGACTTTCTAATATCTCTTTTGGATTAGATAAAGATGCAAGAGTTTATCTAAATAGTGTATTTTTACACCATTGTGTTGAAGTTGGTTTAAGTAGTGCTATTGTAAATGTAAAACATCTAATTCCAATAAATAAGATGTCAAAAGATGATTTAAAAGCTTGTGAAGATTTACTTTTTAATCGTCGTGAAAATGGTGACCCACTATTTGCATTTATAGAACATTTTTCTGATATTGGAGCAGTTGAGCAACAAACAGATGAAGAGTTTTTAAAACTTGATGATAGAAGTAAAGTTATACAACTATTAAAAGATGGAGATAAAGAGAGATTAGTTCCACTTGCTTTAAAATTAAAAGATGAAGTCCCACCTGAGCTTATAGTAAATGAGTGGTTAATAGATGGTATGAAAGAGATAGGGGAGCTTTTTGGGGCTGGAGTTATGCAACTTCCATTTGTGCTTCAAAGTGCTGAAACTATGAAAGCAACAGTTGACAAACTAAATCCATTTTTACCAAAAATTGAAAAAACAAGTGAAACTACATTAGTTTTAGGGACTGTAAAAGGTGATGTTCACGATGTTGGAAAAAATTTAGTTGATATTATTTTAAGTAATAATGGATTTAAAGTTATAAATATAGGTATAAAAGCAAGTATAGAGAGCTTTATTGAAGAGGCTAAAAAACATAATGCTGATGCTTTGGGTATGAGTGGACTTTTGGTAAAATCAACAAATGAGATGAAAGCAAATCTTGAAGTTTTACAAGAAGAAAATATAAAATTACCTGTTATGCTAGGTGGAGCTGCCCTTACAAAAGCATTTGTAGATGATTTTTGCAGACCTATATATGATGGACCTATAATATATGCAAGAGATGCTTTTGATGGTGTAGTTGCTATGCAAAGAGTTGAAAAACATCTTGAAACTAAAGAGCCTTTAGATACCAAAATGGCAGCAGATTTGGTGGTGATAGATAATTCTATAGAAAAAATACAAAAAGTTGAATTTAATAGTGATATCCATACACCACTTTTAATAGAGCATAACCATAACTATAAAGCACCTTTTTATGGTAGAAGAGATATGTCAAAAGATTTTGAACCTAGTTTAGCTTTTGATTGGATAAATCATAGAGTTCTTTTTAGACAAAGATGGGGATACAAAAAAGGCAAAATGGAAGCTAGTGAGTTTAAGACTCACGAAGAAGATGTAGTAAAACCTTTATATGAAAATCTTAAAGATGAGTTTTTAGTTAAAGGTGTTTTTGACCCTATTGTACTTTATGGTTATTTTTATTGTAAAGCAGATGATACAGTTTTAAATATCTATGATGAAAATAAAGAAAATATTATAGCTTCATTTGATTTTCCACGACAAGGTAAGGAGCCACATAGATGTTTGAGTGATTATTTTTATAGTGATAAGTTTGATATAGTTGGGTTTAGTTTTGTAAGTTCTGGTCTTAAAATAACTGATTTTGAAAAAGATATATATAATAAAGGTGAGTTTGCAAGATATTACAATGTTCACGGACTTGGAGTAGAGTTAGCAGAAGCATTAGCAGAGATAGTACATAAACAAGTAAGATTAGATTTAAATATAGTTGATGATGAAAAACCAACATTAAAAGATGTAAGGATGAAAAATTATCAAGGTTGTAGATATTCACCCGGTTATACATCTTGTCCTGATTTAGCTTATAATAGAACAATTTTTGATTTATTAAAACCTGAAGAGTTTGGAGTAGAGCTTAGTGAAACATATCAAATTCATCCAGAGCAAAGTACAGTAGCTATTATAGTACCAAATAAAGAAGCGAAATATTTTAATATTTAGTTTTTAATCTATGCTTTTAATTCATACTGCTTTACTTTGTGAAGCTCAAATTTTTATAGAGAAATTAAAATTAAAAAAAACAAACTCTACACCTAAGATATATTCAGATGATAAATATATTGTTTTAATATCAGGAGTAGGGGAAGAGAATACAAAAAAATCTTTAGAGTATATATTTAAAAATTATACTATATTAGAAGCTATGAATATAGGTATAGCTGGAAGTAGTGATAAAGATATAAAAATAGGGACTCTTTTTTGTACAAATCAAAAACTAGATAATATTAATTATTTACCTATTACAACTGTAGATAAACCTATAATTTCAAATAAAGATTTTAATACTAAAGATAATATGTTGTATGATATGGAAGCTAAGTACTTTTTAGAGATATCATTTAAATATTTAGATAATAAAAATATATTTGTTTTTAAAGCAGTAAGTGATTATCTTAATGGTATGAGTTTATCAAAAGATGAGATAAAAAATATGATATCAAATAATTATAAAAAGGTGATAAATATATGGCAAAAGTGATAGTTTTAAGTGGAGCAGGGATAAGCGCAGAATCTGGTATATCAACATTTAGAGATAGTGATGGATTATGGGAAGAGTATGATATAAAAGATATATGTACAGCAGGTTGTTTAGAAACTAATAGAGCTCAAACAATAGAGTTTTATGATAAAAGAAGATTAGATTTAATAGATAAAGAACCAAATAAAGCTCATTTAGTTTTAGCAGAATTAAAAAACAGATATAAAAATGATATAGCTATTATTACTCAAAATGTGGATAATCTATTTGAAAAAGCTGGAATATCTCATAATGATGTTATACATCTTCACGGATATTTGACTGAAGTGGAGTGTGAAGAGTGTGGATTGGTTTATGATATAGGTTATAAAAAAATAGGTGAGGATAGTTTTGATGGTAAATGTCCAACTTGTGGAAGTAAAAAAATACGACCATTTATAGTTATGTTTGGTGAAGCTGTACCTATGTATGATAAACTTTATAAAGAGATGGAAAACTGTGAACTTTTAGTAGTAATAGGTACTAGTGGAAATGTAGTCTCTGTAGATAATTTAGCTGTTTATGTAGATAAGTCAATTTTAAATAATCTTGAAGAGAGTAAAGCTATATTTGATGAGTTATATACTAAAGTATTGTATAAAAAAGCTACAGAGGCTATTGATGAGATAGCTTGTGAGATAGAAAAAGTAGTTCACACTACCTAATAAACTGTTTTAGATTATATCTTTTATAATATATATCAATAGCTTTTTTTAGTTGTTTATCATCTAAATTTGAGCTATTTTTAAATCCATATTTAATAATAAAACTAGCAGACATAATAGATTTATGGGAAGTTGGAGATTTTAAAAAATTAAATATAGCCTCTTTTACTTTTTCTTCACTACTATATGATAGTGTATAATTTATCATAAAAAACTTTAGCTCTTTTTTATTTTTATGGCAAGATAAACAATCTTTTTCAAATATATTTGGATATATATTTGAATATAAAAAAGATATAAGTAATAATACTTTTAC
>JAYELQ010000196.1:0-1810 GCA_034717655.1 Campylobacterota bacterium | reverse complement strand
ATAACATATCAAAGAATATCAAAGAATATGCTAAAAATAAAGAGTTTAGTATCTATAAAATATCTGCAGATGAATTTGTATTGCTAAGAAGATATAAAGATTATAATTTAGAGTATCTACATAAAAATACACTAGATATCTTAGAATCTCTTGATAATATGAAAATAACCATTAATAATTTAGATAATGACATATTTATAAATATAACAATAGGAATTTCATTTAATAAAAAAGATGTTTTAACAAAAGCATCTTCTGCATTAGACCTTGCAAAAGTAAAAAATAAAAAGTTTGTTCTATATGATAAAAGTGATAAATATTATGAAGAGTTAGAACAACTTTTTCATTGGCAAAAAAAAATAAGAGATGCTCTAAATAACGATAATATAGTACCCTTCTTTCAACCTATATACAACAAAGATAAAGAGATACAAAAATATGAAGTTCTTATGCGTATGAAAGAAGTGGAAGAGAATCAAACTAAATATATATCTCCTTTTTTCTTTTTAGATATATCTATTAAAACAAAACAATATGACCAGCTTTCATATAGAATTATCTCCAAAGCTTTTGATATTGCAAAAGATAATAAAGATAAAGTTTTTTCTATCAATTTAGGTTATAGAGATATGACAAATGAAAATATAAAAAAACTTATTTTAGATTATTCAAATAGAAGAAAATTAAATGGTGAGAAATGTAATCTTGTTTTTGAAATAGTTGAAAGTGAAGATATTTCAGATTATAATGTTATTAAAAACTTTTTTCAAGATATAGGATGTTCAAATATAAAAGTTGCAATAGATGATTTTGGTAGTGGATATTCTAATTTTTCACATATATTAAAAATAATGCCAACATATTTAAAAATAGATGGTAGCTTAATCAAAGATATAAATACAAATGAAAATATGAAAACATTATCAAAAGCTATAATAAGCTTTGCGAAAAAATTAGGTATTAAAACTATAGCTGAATTTGTACATAGTCAAGAGATATTTGATATATTACAAAAAGAGGGGGTAGATGAATACCAAGGTTTTTATCTAGGTGAACCATCTCCTACTTTATAAAGTAAGTAAATAAATATTATTTATTTACTTTATTTTTCCAAATACTATGGCAACTTACACAATGATTTGAAAGATTATAAAATTGTTTATTTGCATCTATCCAATCTCTCTCATTTACAGCACCCAAAATTTCACTAGTTGCTTCGTGTAAAAGAGTATCGTAAGATAGAAGTGATTTTTTAAAGCTATCTTGCTCTTTTAAAGGCATTATTTTCCAAGGTTTCTCTTTTGGAGCTGGATGAGTATCTATAATACGGATACCTGACTCAACTACCAAATAATTTTGTGTAATAATACCCTCTTGCACCATTTTAAGAGCTTCCCCCATCTGTCTCATCATCTGAGCATATGTTATATCAAGAACATTCTTACTAGCTACAAGTTCATCTGCACTAGAAAAACTAACATCTTCTTCTATATGTGGATGAATATGTTCCTCTAACCCTTCTATAGTTGGTTCTATCATTATAGCATGAGAGTGTGGTGTTATAAAACTAGTTGTACCAACTATTATAGATATAACTCCAACAGTTGCAAAAGCTCTTCTAACATTTTGAATATTATGTAATAACTTTTTATTTATATACAATATAATAACTCCTAATAACAGAAAAACAACACTAACACCAAGTACAAACATAAAAATAATATCAAAGCCAATACTATTATTACCTACAGCCCCAAATACTAAAACAATACCTCTAGCTCCACCTATCCCCATCAATGCACCAATAGTA
>JAYELQ010000195.1:0-1815 GCA_034717655.1 Campylobacterota bacterium | reverse complement strand
TAGAAAACTAGCATCAACTAATTTAAGTTTTTTCATATTTTTCCTTTTATTTATTTAAGTCACTTAGTTTTAATCTAAATTTGATTGGTTTATCTTTATCTCCATCAATTTTTGTGTGACCTGTTATCGCATCTATGTATATTTTATTTGCAGTTAATTTTTTATGGTTTTTTGTATCTTCTAAGTGACCATTTCCTATAATAATATATTTTTTAGTTAAAGGATAGTATAAAACTGTATCTCCTTTTACTTTAAAAATATTATCTTGAGTATATAAAGTAAATGAAACATCACCTGTTGCATTATAATCTTTTGGAATTTGTTTGGAGCTATTTTTTGATATAGTTGTATTTATTATTAAACTTTGACACAGTAGAATATTTTTATTCTCTACCATTTTTACATTATCTTGAAATTTTAATATATTATTTGATTGATTTGCTTCAAAATGTTCTGCATCTATATTTAAATAGTTTTCTTCAGCATATAAAAAAGTTATACAAAAAATAACTATTATATATAATTTATTTTTTATCATTTTTTTCCTTTAAATTTATTTTAAAATGTATATTTTTAGCAACTATTTTATCTATTTTAGTATCTATATAAATACTATCACCACTAAAATAGTTTTTGTTTAGTTGTAGTTCAAATTTAGTATTATTTTTAGCAATCTTATGTTTTATATTATATTCAAGTTCTTCTGTTTTTAAGAAAATTTTCTTACTATTTTGAAACTCCACTTTTCCTGATAAAATTAAATTATTTCTAATTTTTTTTATATGTTTAGCAGTTAAACTATTAGAATTATTATTGTCAATCTCTTTATAAATCAATGTACTATTATGTAATTCTTGAAATGTAGAATATAGTATAGCTTTATCTATTTGTGCTACCATAGATACTCCATCATTTGATATATCATATGTTATAGAATTTTCAAATAAAACAATAGGTCTTTTCTCTTGTTTAAATATCTCTTTATTATCTTTGTGTTGATAAAGTAAAAAAGTTATAGATAAAAAAAGTAATGTATATATAAATTTATTAATAGTCACTTTTAATTATACTTATAATACACCTTTTGTACTAGGAATTCCTAATTTTTTATTTTCAACTAAAGCTCTTCTTAAAGCAACTGCAAATGCTTTAAATGATGCTTCAATAATATGATGTTTATTTTTTCCTCTTTCATATATAATATGAGCAGTTATACCTGCATTTGTTACTAAGGCATGAAAAAACTCCTCTACAAGCTCTACATCAAAATTACCAACTTTATCTTTTAAATCTATAGTATAAACAAGAAATGGTCTATTACTAAGGTCCAAAGAACAATTAACACTAGCCTCATCCATAACAACAGTAGCATTACCATATCTTTCAATATTTTGTATAGGAAAAATCTCTTTTCTTAATAATTGACCTAAAACTATACCACAATCTTCAACACTATGATGGTCATCTACATCAGTATCACCTTTACAAGTCAAATCAATATCTATACCACTATGTTTACTAAGAGCTTCAAGCATATGATTAAAAAAACCAATCCCTGTATCTATATTAGATATTCCTATTCCATTTATATCAACTTGACAGCTTATATTAGTTTCTTTTGTTTCTCTAGTTAATTTAGTCATTTTAAAACTCCCCTTTGTTATTTTGCAACAATAATAGCATTTTTTAGGCTATTGTTTACTTTAAAGTCATAAGTTTCATTTTCACTTTTAAATCCACTTATCCATACTTTATAAAGAAATCTATTATCTATTTTTATTTTCTTTATTAAAACATTATATTTATCATTATCTA
>JAYELQ010000194.1:0-1816 GCA_034717655.1 Campylobacterota bacterium | reverse complement strand
TTGGGAAAGAGGTTAAAGTAATAGATGATATATTTGCAGGAAGTGAAAAAGAGACACAAATAGAAGATGGGCAGTGTGTAAAAATAATGACAGGTGCAAGAGTACCAAAATCAGCACAAGCTATTGTACCTTTTGAATTAATAGAAATTATAGATGAAAATTATATAAAACTACCTTTAAAAATAAAGAATAATCAACATATTAGATTTAAAGGGGAAGATATAGAGAAAGGGGAAAAGTTTTTATCAAATCAAGATGAGATAAACTTTGCCACTATAACGATGTTAGCCTCTCAAGGTATTTCACATATTAAAGTTTATAGAGAACCTAAAGTATCTGTTTTTACAAGTGGAGAGGAGTTAAAACTTCACTATGAAAGTGTAAAAGAGTATCAAATATATAACTCAAATACACCTACTCTTTTATCAAGAGTAGAGGAGTTAGGGGCAGATGTAGCATTTGTGGGTATGGCAAAAGATAATCTTGAATCTCTAAAAGAGACTATAAAAAGTTCACTTTATTCAGACTTAATAATTACAACAGGTGGTATAAGTAAAGGTGACGCAGATTTTACAAAAGAAGCTTTTGAGTCATTTGATATGGATATTATTATAGATGGGATAACTATAAAACCTGGTAAACCTACAGTATTTGGTAAAATTGGAAATAGTTATATACTAAACCTACCGGGAAATCCATTGGCTGCTGCTTTAATATTTGAGATGTTTGGTAAAATAATATTAGAAAAACTAAGTGGAAGTAAAAATATATATCATAACACTTTATATACAAAAATAAAAGATAAATTTAATAATAAAAAAGGTAGAACTACTTTAATACCTGGTTTTTTTGATGGGGAATATTTTACACCATCGCATAAAAGGTCACCGGGGATGGTTTCTATTTTACATCACTGTAACTCTATGATGGTACTAAATAAACAAAATGAGAAAATAGAAAAAGATTCAATTATAAAAATACTCCCTATAAACTGGAAGTTTCTTACAGATAATAAAAAAGATTTTTTTAACTAATATGATAGTATTTCCAACAACAAGGGCTATAAGAGAATATATTAATATTCAAAAAAATAAAAATCAATTTTTAGATAAAATTATCACTATTGGAAATCTTTTTGAGTTAGCTATTAGAGATAAAGATAATAGAAAACTAATAGATAAAGATTTGAAAATTATTTATCTAAAAGAGGTTATTAATAGAGTTGATATATCTAGTTTGGGGCTTAGTGATAATTTTAATAGCTTTTTAAAACAAAGTGAATATATATTTCGTTTTTTTAATGAGCTAGCTACTGAATATATAGAGCTTGATACTTTATTAGAGTATGATACTTATATCTTATATAGTGACCATATAGAAGTATTAAAATATATTTATAAAGAGTATGTAGAACTTTTAGAAGAGAATGGTTATATTGATAATTTTATGATTCCTAATAGTTATGTAATAAATGAGGAGTATATCTCACAATATCCTAAAATAGAGATACATTTAGAGGGGTATTTATCAAAGTTTGAATTTAATATTATAAAAGATTTATCAAAAATATCTACAATTATTATAAAACTAAATCTAAATGAATATAATAAAAAGAATATTAAACTATTTGATTTTATAGAAGATGAATTAGAAGTAAACTATAGCTATGATATAGACCTAACAAATAAGAATATTTTAAATAAAAATCCTATAGATAAGATAACTCAAGATATAACAATATCAAATATATCATCAAAAATAGAACAGATAGCTTTTATAAAATATCAAATAACAAATATGATAAATAAAGGTATCT
>JAYELQ010000193.1:0-1817 GCA_034717655.1 Campylobacterota bacterium | reverse complement strand
TAGTAAAACAAATAGATGAAAAAACTATTTATATTAAATTCAATGGAAAAGATAGTGCTTTATTAATTGGAAAAGAGGGATATAGATATAAAGCATTATCTTATATACTATTTAATTGGATAAATGAGAAATATAATATGACATTAAAACTTGAAATTGCAGAGTTTTTAGAGAATCAAGAAAGAAATATATCTAACTATATTGAAAGTATTATAAATGTAATAAGAGATAAAGGGTATTTTAAAACAAAGGTATTTGATAATGTATCTTTACATATCGCTTTAGCTAAACTAAGAGAAGAGTTCCCAAATAAATATGTTGCTATAAAAGTTAATCAAAAAAATGAAAAGTATATTTTAATAAATGAGTATAAAAAATAATATGTACATAGAAGATACAATAGTTGCAGTAGCAACAGCAAATGGGATAGGTTCTATATCTATAGTTAGATTAAGTGGAATTGATGCACTTAAGATTGCACATAAGATATCAGAACAGATATCATTTACACCTAGATATGCTACTCTTTCAAAACTTTATGACCAAAAAAATGAACTAATAGATGAGGCAGTAATTATATATTTTAAAAATCCTTTCTCTTTTACAGGTGAAGATGTAGTAGAGTTTCAATCTCACGGTGGAATAGCTATATCAAATATGATTATAAATATCTGTATTGAATATGGTGCAAGGATGGCTCAAGCTGGAGAATTTTCAAAAAGAGCTTTTCTAAATGGTAAAATAGATTTAACTCAAGCAAATGCTATAAGTAAACTAATAGAAGCAAAAAGTGAATCTAGTGTAAAAATGCTAGCTAGACAATTAAAAGGTGAATTAAAAGATTTTGTTGATGATATAAGAAAAGATTTATTATTTATGTTGGCTTACACTGAAGTAAATATAGATTATGCAGAAGAGGATTTACCAACAGATATTTATCAACAAATAGAGATTAAACTAAACTCTATTAAAGAAAAATTAACAAATACACTTCAAGTTAGTAAAAGACGAGAGGGTATGCTAGATGGATTTAAAGTAGCTATTGTGGGTAAACCAAATGTAGGAAAATCAAGTTTATTAAATAAACTTCTAAACTATAATAGAGCAATAGTAAGTAATATAGCAGGGACTACAAGAGATACAATAGAAGAGAATATAAAAATAGGTACACATATTATTAAAATAATAGATACAGCAGGGATAAGAGAATCTAATGATATGATAGAGCAAATAGGTATAGAAAAATCTATAGAAGCTATAGAAGAATCTGATATTATTGTATCTTTATTTGATAGTAGTAGAGAGTTTGAAGAAGAAGATAAACAGATAATTGATATTATCTCAAATAGTGATAAAGATTCTATTCTTTTATTAAATAAATCAGACTTAGAACAAAAGTTTGATACAAATTATCTAACAAAAGAATTTATAAAAATAACTGCAAAAGAGGATATATCTATATTTTTAGAAGAGATAGAAAAAATATTAGACAAAAATAATTATGATAGTGATATAACTTTAGTTTCAAAACATCAAATAAATGAAGTTAAAATAACTTTAGATAATATACTAAATGCATTTATACCTTTAGAAAATGGTGAATTAGAATTTTTTGCTTACCATATAAATGAATCAATAGAACATATTTCTAATATAACAAGACCATATGAACATACTCAAATGCTAGATGTTATGTTTGGTGAATTTTGCTTAGGAAAATAAAGGGATAAAATGGAAAAAAAACTTATATCAAATAAAGCTTTAATTTTTAAAATAGTTAGTGCTATTTTAATAGTAAGTTTTATAGTTCTTTTTAT
>JAYELQ010000192.1:0-1836 GCA_034717655.1 Campylobacterota bacterium | reverse complement strand
TATTAAAAGAAGATGAATGTTTTATTGAACTATCTGAATTTGGAGATGGTATAAAACAGTTTATAATTATATTCTTATCTTTATATTTAAATAAAGATAAAGTAATATTTATTGATGAAATAGAAAATGGAATACACTATACTCTTTTAGATAAATTATGGGAAATAATACTTACTATTTCAAAAGAACAAAATGTACAAGTTTTTACCACTACACATTCTAAAGAGTGTATAGAGTCTTATGCTAGAGTTTCTAAGAAACTTAAAGATGAAGATATAAGTTTTATTGAACTTGGAAGAGATAAAGAAAATAAACTTTCTTCTATTGTTTATCCATATGATTGGTTCTTGGATGAAATATCACAAAATCACGAAGTAAGAGGTTGGTAATGATTTTTGTTGAAGGAAATGATGATAAAAAGTTTATAGTATCTCTTTTAAATGATTTAAAGAAAAATAATAGAATTATCATTGATGATAATATTAACTTTGATAATCTTATAGAAGTAATGGGAAGTAAATCTAAACTTTTAGATTCTAATAATTATAAATACAAAAGAGCTTCTATAAAAATAAAAAATAGTACTAAAATAACTAATGTGTTATTTATTTTCGATGCTGATTTTGAGACTGATGATAAAAATTGTAATGGGATAAAACATAGTAACATTTGTTATAAAAAATTAATAAAAGGTTTAAATTGGAATATAAAAACTGAATTTCATATTTTCAATAGAAATCTTGATTATTTTTTAATTGAAACTATAAAAGATAAAGAGTGTTATAAAAACTTTGATTCTTTAGTAAAATGTTTAAAAATAGAAGATATAAAACCAAATAAAAAGCCAATAGCAAATCTTTATAGAGACTTATACCCTTATCCAAAATTTGATTATTCAGATGATAAATTCAACGAATTAAAACAAAAACTAATAAACTTATTTAACTAAAAAGGAAAAAATTAAAATGGAAATATTACCAGCGATAGATTTAAAAGATGGAAAAGCAGTAAGACTAAGCAAAGGTGTTATGGATAGTGCTAAGATATATAGTGATGAGCCTTGGCAAGTAGCAAAAAGATTTGAAGAGTTAGGGTCTAAGTGGCTTCATATAGTTGATTTAAATGGTGCCTTTGCAGGAATGCCAGAGAACTTAGAGCAAATTAAAAAGATAAGAGAAAATTGTAACTTAAAAATAGAGTTAGGTGGTGGAATTAGAGATGAAGAAACTATCAAGATGTATGTTGAATTGGGTGTTGATAGACTTATATTAGGAAGTATAGCAGTTAAAAATCCACAATTTGTCAAAGATATGGCATCAAAATATCCAATAGCTGTAGGTATTGATGCTATGAATGGTATGGTAGCAGTTGAGGGGTGGGCTAAGGTTTCATCTATGAAAGCTACAGATTTAGCAAAAGAGTTTGCAAATGCAGGTGTAGAAGCTATTATATGTACAGATATATCAAAAGATGGTATGCTTTGTGGTGTAAATGTGCAATGGACACAAGAGATAGCTCTTGCAAGTGGTGTTGATACTATAGCATCTGGTGGAGTTAAAGATATCAATGATATTATCAATTGTAAAGAAAATGGTAATATTGCTGGGTGTATAGTAGGAAAAGCATTTTATGAAGGAACACTTGACCTTGAAGAGGGATTTAAAGTTTTATAATCTTAAATATAAATATATAAAGAGTATATAAAAAATTATTTTATATAGTATCCCTTTCAATAGAAAAATATAGAAAATATAATAAAAACAAATGTTTATTATAATCTATATTTATCTATTTAATCAAGTTTTACCTCACTGGCACATTTTAGGCTATAAATAG
>JAYELQ010000191.1:0-1839 GCA_034717655.1 Campylobacterota bacterium | reverse complement strand
TGTGGAGATAACGGCAATGGACTTAAAAGCCAAACTTTTAAATCTAACCAGTATCGTTGAATCAGGAAGTAAATATCAAACAAACTTAATTATAAGTAAGTTTGAGTAAATTTTATGGAACGGTAATTAATGCTTGAACAATTAAAAAATAATTATAAAAATAATTTAGAAATATTTAAAATATATATTCCAAATATTTATAAATTATTAAATGAAAGTAATAATACTAGTTATTCTCTTGAGATAAATAATGACGATATAAATGTATCTAAAAATGGACAACTTATATATCCAAAAGATACAAAGAACTATTTTAATAATTTATTAAAAACTTATGAAAGTAATGGTAATAGTAATCTTTTAAGATATAAAATAAATACAGTTATAAAAGATGATAGTAAAGATATTTTTGGAATATCCTTATTACATACAAAATATCTTTTAAATATTACAGAAAATTATAAAAAAGTATTTAATAAACTACCATTTGGAAAAGATGAAGAGTTAAGTCAAAGTTTTATATATACAGGGATAATATATGGAATAGGTTTAGGATATCATATTATGCCACTTATAAATAGATATAAATTTAGAAATTTAATATTAGCAGATATAGATATAGAGATGTTAAGAGTATCTTTATATACTATAAATTGGTATGAGATAATAGAATATTTTGCAAAAGATACTACAAAATCATTGTCTATAAATATAAAACAAAATAGTGAAGATAATATTAGTAAACTTATACTAAATAAAATTAATATACAACACCCTTTATCTTATTATAACTTAGGTGAATTTATATCTTATTCAGATGAAGAGATAAATAAAATATCTTTTAACATTAAAAGTCATATAGATATGATGTCTGGTACAAAAAGAGGATTTTTTGATGATGAAAAATTGGGTTTAGAACATACTATTCATAATTTAAAAGAAAATATACCTATATTAACAAATAATAATATTAAAGTAGATAAAGATAAATTTGTTTTTATTATAGGAAACGGACCATCTTTAGATAATTATATAAAAATAATTAAAAAGTATAGAGATAATGTTATTCTTATAGCTTCTGGAAGTGCTTTAGATAGCTTATATGATTATAATATAATACCAGATATATATATAGCAATTGAAAGAACAATAGGTATGTACGAAATGACAAAAAATATACCAAAAAACTATATTAATAAAATTACTTTAATTGGTATGAATACTCTTCATCCAAGAACATTCTCTCAATTCAAAAAAAAGTTTATGTTTTTAAAGTCTAAAGATACAGGAACAAGTTTTATTAATGATGAAAAGTATAAAATATTAAAACATTCAAATCCAACAGTTACAAATGGAGCTTTAAGCTTAACTATAGCTTTAGGGTTTAAGAATATTTGTTTGTTTGGTATCGATTTTGGATATAAAGACAAAAAAAATCATCATAGTAAGAAAAGTACATATTTAGATAATTCAAGTATTTATTCCAAAAGAGTCTTTAAAGATAATATAGAAGTTGAAGGTGTAGATGGGGATGTTATTTATACACAAGATGTATATAATAATTCAAAAAAATATATTGAATTGCTTATAGAGGAAAGCTCTAAAGATATTAATATTTATAATTTTTCTAATGGAGCTAAAATAGATGCTACAACAAGAGTTATAAATCCAAAAGATATAAAACTAGATAAACAAAAAATTAATAAAATAAGAGTTTTAAAAGATATTAAAAAACAGTTTACTATATATAATAAAAATATATCTATAAATTATAAAATTATTAATAAAAAGATAAATATATTAGAAAACTTTGTACAAAATATGATATACCACTTATAA
>JAYELQ010000190.1:0-1839 GCA_034717655.1 Campylobacterota bacterium | reverse complement strand
TGAAGATTTAATTAAAAATAATGATTATGATAATGTTATAAAATGGATAGAGAAAGCAAATACACTTCATAATATTTTAAAATAATATTAATAAAATAGGGGTAAAATATGAAATCATTAAAATGTGCTTCAATAGATGGTATTGAAGCTGTAAGTATAGATGTAGAATCTACTTTTACAAAAGGTTTACCTAGTTTTAGTATAGTTGGTATGGCAAACACTGCTATTCAAGAATCAAAAGATAGAATAAAATCAGCTCTATTAACAAATAATTTTAAATTTCCTCCAAAAAGAATAACGATAAATCTTTCCCCATCTGAAATAGCAAAAAAAGGTAGTCAGATTGATTTAGCTATCTCTTTACTTATAGCTTTACAAGAAACACAACTTGATATTAGTGATTTTTATGTTTTTGGGGAATTGGGGCTTGATGGTTCTCTTAAAGATACAAAATCTATATTTGTACTTATTTTATCTTTAGCTAGAAGTGGTGAAGTAAAAAATATACTTATACCAAAAGAGTCTATACCTAAAATCTCTACTATCCCAAATATAAATATTTATGCTGTAGATAACCTGTCTGATGCTATTAAATTTTTTCATACAAAAGATAAATCTAAATATAAAGTGGAAAATAAAATATTTGAGTATCAACATCTAAATATAAATAATAATAAATACTACTATACTAAAGAATATGGTTTAGATTTTAGTGATATAAAAGGTCAAACTATAGCTAAAAAAGCAGCTTTAATTAGTGCTGCAGGTGGACATAATATTATACTAGAGGGTAGTCCCGGTTGTGGAAAAAGTATGATAGCAAAAAGACTTAAATATATATCAGCCCCTATGAGATTAGAAGAGATACTAGATGTAGCAAAAATAGAATCACTTCAAGGTAAACAACCATCTTTTATACCACAAAGGGGATTTATATCTCCACACCATAGCTCTACAAAAGCATCAGTTATAGGTGGTACTTCTATAGGTGAAGTTGCACTTTCAAATCACGGTATATTATTTTTTGATGAGTTACCACACTATCCAAAACCAGTACTCGAAGCTATGAGAGAACCACTTGAAGATAATGAGATATCTATATCAAGAGTTAATAATAAGATAAAATATCCTACAAAGTTTTTATTTATTTGTGCTATGAACCCTTGCCCTTGTGGAAATGCCTTAGCAAAATCAAAACCTTGTAGATGTACAGAGTTAGAGATACAAAGATATAAAAATAAAATATCTGACCCTTTTCTTGATAGGATAGATATATATGTAGTTATGAATGAAGTTACAAAAGATGATAAAGCAGATGTTACTTCACAAGAGTTACATACTAAAGTGATAGATGTATTTAAAATACAAAAACTTCGTGGTCAAACAGAACTTAATGGAAAACTAAATGATGTTGATATATTAAAATATTGTACCCTTACAAAAGATGCTCAAAATATATTAGATATATCTATAGAGAAATTTGCACTATCTTTTAGAGCTATAAACAAAGTTTTAAAAGTGGGTAGAACCATAGCAGACATAGATAATAGTAAAGAGATAGATACAAAACATATTATAGAAGCTTTAAGTTATAGAAAAAGGGGATAATATATGACAAAAGAGGAGTTAGAAGAGGAAAACAAAGCACTAAAAGAGTTATTATTACAAAATGGGATTTTAAAAAAAGATAAATCAAAAGCTTTTAGTGATGTAAAAATGGACTACTTAAAAGAATTAAAAATTATTAAACAAAAATTTGATGATAATAAATTTGATAATTGGTTTCATAATAATATTGATATTTCAAGAGAGATAGAGATTTTTTTACAAGAACTATTA
>JAYELQ010000189.1:0-9330 GCA_034717655.1 Campylobacterota bacterium | reverse complement strand
AGGTATAAAAAGGAGACAAAAACTAATAGAAAAAATAAAATAGCTATACTTTAAAAGTATAACTATTTTGTTTTAAATTCTAATACATTTGCATTTATGCAGTATCTTCTTTTCCCATTTTCCATAAGAAAAACGTGACCTAAGTGTATATCACTTTTTTTAGAACGAACTTCAACTCTAGTCATACCGTGACTTGTATCTGTTAATTCTACTGTAGAGTCTTCAACTGCATCATAAAAACTAAGCCAACCTGAACCTGAATTAAATCTATCTTTTGTATCAAATAGTTTTTCACCTGATACTATATCTATAAAGTATCCATCTGGAGTATCTTTAAATATATCATATTGTTTACAAAACATATGTTCAGTTCCATTATTAAAAGCTATATGGTAAGCTTCACTATCTTCACCTAATTTATATTTACCTATTTGTTTATAATACTCTTTATTTGTATCTTGATACTTTACACCTATTGAATGGTTTGGACAATATCCTGTAGGGTTTTTTTCTAAATAGTTTTGATGATAATCTTCAGCTAAATAAAACTCATCTAACTCTTTTATCTCTGTAGTTATTTTTGGATAGCCATTTTTTAATAATAGTTTTTCATAAATATCTTTTGTAGCTAATGCTATATATTTTTGTTCATCTGTAGTATAATATATAGCACTTCTATAGTTATTACCTATATCATTACCTTGTTGATTACCTTGAGTTGGATTGTGTAGTTCCCAAAAAGATATAATAAGGTTTTTTAAATCTATTTTGGATTTATCATACTTTACAATAACTGCTTCTGTATGATTTATGATACTATTACTATCTCTATGTTCTAAAACTATCTCATAAGTTGGATTTTTATAACTTCCACCTGCATAACCAGAGTTTACCTCTATTACATTATCTATATGTGAAAAATATTTTTCAACTCCCCAAAAACATCCTGCTGCAAATACTATTGTTTCTAATTCCATAATAACCCCTTTATTTTTTTTGATTTAATAAGTTTTTTGGTTGAAAATATTATGATATCAAATATATGATAAGATTTAGATAATAAAAAAACCTCACCTAAAAAAGGTAAGGTTTTATATTATAAAGCAAATTTACTTTTTAATTTAAAAAATGTTTGTATTGTTTTATATTGTACAAATACAAAAGGTAAAAAGAATAAGAAATAGATAACAGAATATTTATCTATAACACCATTTAAAACTAATCCCATATTTACAAAAAACATACCAAACACCATAAATGCAACACCTGGACAAATTAATGCAAAAGATACAGGTGATTTTTTATCTCCATCTACATACTCTTCAAAATATTTAAGTCTTTTCATAATATAGTAACCTAAAGCACCAAATATAATTTGTAAAGAAACTACAAAACTTGTTAATGTAAATAATGAAGCATTTTGTAATGGTTGGTCAAAGTGGTGGTCAAATCCAAAACTAATTCTAATTAATGTTATACCTAATAGTGTTAATATTGGTATAATTATCCATAATGATGGAGAAGCTTCACTCCCAACACCATGTTCAAACATACCTTTAAAACCTAAAATAAGTTTGATTGTAAGTAACAATATAGATATTGAACCAAAAAATATAGCTCCAAATATACCTATAGCATTGATACCTATATAATGACTCATAGCACCAGGTGCTGCAAAACCAACAGCTACCATAGCAAATGCAAATATAGATATCATTTGAGATAGATTATTATTTTTTGTAAAATCAAAATCACCTGTTGTAAGAAGTCTTAAAAAATATTCCATAAATATTTTTAATGCAAAATAACCAACAACTATAAAACCTAATAAAGCCCCTGGGAAAAGAAACTCTACTATATTCCAAAGACCTGGAATAAAAACAGCCCCTAAAACAAAACAAACATTAATAGTCATAGCAAATGTAAGTGGTATTGCCATAAGTGTTACCTCTGCATTTGTTGTTTTTAATGTGTGATAAGCACTAGTCTCTTTAAAAGCTTTGTACTCTTTTATATTCCAAATCAATAATTTAAAATGGAAAAATGCAAATCCTATTATAAAAACAATTGCAATAGCACTTATAAAAGATAACCAAGTACCCTCTAATAAAACTGGATATACAAAATCAAATGTTGCCATTGGTACACCTTCGTGTGGTACTAAAAACATAAGGTACATAAAAAATGATACCGATAATCCACCTGCTCCTAAAGCTGCCAAAAAATATAATGGCGAATAATTTTCTTTTAACATATTTCTCCTTTTTTTTATGTAAAGTATTAAAATCTTACCTAAAGAGATTTAAAAATAAATAAATCTTAAGAATATAGTTAATAACATAATGATATAATAAATTAATAAAGAGAGGTTATATATGTCTAAAATAGCAGTTATAGGTGCAGGAAAATGGGGTACTGCTTTACATTTTGCACTAAGTCAAAATCAAAAGTGTTATATCACAAGTAGAAAAAAAAGAGATATAAATAATTTTATATCTTTAGAAGATGCTTTAAATTGTGAATATTTAATTATAGCTATACCTTCACAATTTATAAGAGAGTGGTTAAAAAATAATTTTATTTATAAAAATCAAAAAGTTTTAGTAGCTGCAAAAGGGATAGAAGCTACTACTGGTTCTTTTTTGCAAGATATTTATAAAGATTATGTTCCAAAAGAGAATTTAGGATTTATATCAGGACCATCATTTGCTAGTGAAGTTATAGAAGCTTTACCAACTGCATTGGTTATAAATTCAACTTCAAAAAATTATTATGATAAATTTTCACATTTTTTTCCATCTTTTATAAAAACTTATTATAGTAATGATGTAATAGGAGCTGAAATTTCAGGGGCTTATAAAAATGTATTAGCTATAGCTAGTGGTATCTGTAGTGGTTTAAATTTAGGATTAAATGCTCAAGCAACTTTAATATCTCGTGGACTTATAGAGATGGAAAGATTTGGGGATTATTATGGTTCAAAAAAAGATACATTTTTAGGTTTAAGTGGAGCTGGAGACCTATTTTTAACAGCATCAAGCAGACTTAGTAGAAATTATAGAGTTGGACTAGGGTTGGCAAAAGGGGAGAAAATCGAAGATATTTTAACCAAATTAGGTGAAGTTGCAGAGGGTGTAAAAACAGCAGAGGCTATTTTTAACTTATCTAAAAAAAATAGTATATATACACCAATAGCAGATGAGGTAAAATATATTATTGAAGGTAAAAATCCTAAAGATAGTTTAAGAGATTTATTAAAGAATTGATTTTTTATCTTATATTAAGATATTTTTGATATAATTTAATTCCATTTCTATAGCAAGAAAGAAGTTTTTATAAAGTTTATTTTTAATTTTTATAAAGAGTTGGTTACAAAGCAGTTAAATTTTGAGCCTCAGATTTGGAAAAAAAAATAAAAGGACATTTTTATGAAAGTAAGAGCTTCAGTTAAAAAAATGTGTGACAAATGTAAAATTGTCAAAAGAAAAGGTATCACAAGAGTTATTTGTGAAGTAAAAAAACATAAACAAAGACAAGGATAATCCATGGCAAGAATTGCTGGTACAGACTTACCTAATAAAAAAAGAATGGAATATGCTTTAACTTATATTTTTGGTATAGGTTTACATACATCTAGATTAATTTTAGATGCTACAGGTATATCTTATGATAAAAGAGCTCACGAGCTTTCTGAAGATGAAGTTGCTGCAATAAGAAACGAAATTCAAGAAAAGTATATGGTTGAGGGAGATCTTAGAAAAAAAGTTGCTATGGACATTAAGTCTTTAATGGCTTTAGGTTCATATAGAGGTATAAGACATAGAAAAGGTTTACCATGTAGAGGGCAAAAGACAAAAACTAATGCTCGAACAAGAAAAGGTAAAAAGAAAACTGTTGGCGCAGCGGCTAATTAAGGATAACTGATGGCGAAAAGAAAAGTAACTAGAAAAAAAGTTGTAAGAAAAAATATTGCTGATGGTATCGTTCATATAGCAGCTACTTTTAACAACACTATGGTAACTGTTACAGATAATGTAGGTAATGCAATATCTTGGTCAAGTGCAGGTAACTTAGGTTTTAGAGGAAGTAAAAAATCAACTCCATTTGCAGCAACAGCAGCAGTTGAAGATGCATTAAAAAAAGCTATGGAACACGGTATCAAAAATGTTGGTATCAAAGTTCAAGGACCAGGTTCAGGTAGAGATACAGCGGTTAAAGCAATCGGTGCATACGAAGGTATTACAGTAAAATGGTTTAAAGATGTTACACCATTACCACATAATGGATGTAGACCTCCTAAAAGAAGAAGAGTATAAGGATAACTGATGGCAAGATATAGAGGACCAGTTGAAAAACTAGAAAGAAGATTGAATGCAGACCTTGGACTTAAAGGTGAGAGAAGATTAAATGGTAAATCAGCTTTAGAAAAAAGACCATTTGCTCCAGGGCAACACGGACAAAGAAGAGCAAAATTATCAGAATATGGTATGCAACTTCAAGAGAAGCAAAAAGCTAAAATCATTTATGGTGTATCTGAAAAACAATTTAGAAAATACTTTAAAGAAGCAGCAAGAATTGAAGGTAATACAGGTGCTAACTTAATTACTTTAATTGAACAAAGATTAGATAATGTTGTTTATAGAATGGGATTTGCTACTACAAGAGCAAATGCTAGACAATTTGTAACACATGGACATATTTTAGTTGATGGTAAAAAAGTTGATATCCCTTCTTGTATAGTTAAAGTTGGTCAAAAGATTGAGATAAGAGAAAAATCTAAAACAAATACTCAAATAGTAAGATCATTAGAGCTTACAAATCAAACAGGAATGGTTGAATGGGTAGATGTAGATACTAATAAAGTATTTGGTATATTTACAAGAATTCCTACAAGAGAAGAAGTTGTTATACCTGTTGAAGAAAGACTAATAGTAGAGTTATATTCTAAATAATAATTGAAATAATAAAGGAAAATATATGAAAAAATTTGTAGCTGCTCCATTTTTACCAACTGAGGTAGAGATTGAACAAATTACTGAAAATAGTGCTAGAATTAGTGCTTTTCCTTTTGAGAGTGGATATGCTATCACTTTAGCACATCCATTAAGAAGACTTTTAATGAGTAGTTCAGTTGGTTATGCTCCTATAGCTTTAAAAGTTGAAAGTGCTGAACATGAATTTGATTCTATTCGAGGTATGCTTGAAGATATCGCTATTTTTATTATAAATTTAAAAGAGATAAGATTTAAAATAAAAAGCGATGAAGAACAAATTCAAATTGACTATTCATTTAGTAGTTCTCAAGAAATTAAAGGTTCTGATTTAGAAAATGATGAAATCGAAGTAATTAATGGTGAACATCATTTAGTAACTATAAATAGTGACTGCGCATTGAATTTTTCTATTATTGTTCAAAAAGGTATAGGATATATTCCTAGTGAAGATTTAAGAGAATTAGTAGCATCTGATTTTATCCCTATTGATGCTTTTTTTACACCTGTAAAGAATGTAACTTATGATATAGAAAAGATGTTAGTTGAAGATAATCCAAATTATGAAAAAGCTATTTTTAATGTTGTAACAGATGGGCAAATCTCTCCTATTGACGCATTTAAAGAAGCTATCACAATTATGTATTCTCAAATGTCTGTATTTAACAAGGTATTTGATTTATCTGAAGTTAAAATTGTTGAACAAAATAATGTTCCAAACAATATAGATTTAAAAGAACTAATTGTTAAAATTGATGAATTAGATTTAAGTGCTAGAAGTTTTAATTCTCTTGATAGAGCTGGAATAAAATTCGTTGGTGATTTAGCACTAATGAGTAGAGTAGAAGTTGAAAGTATAAAAAATCTTGGAAAAAAATCTTTAGAAGAGATATCTGATAAATTTACTGAAATTGGTTTTCCAATTAGTGGTTCTTTAGATGAAGATACAGCATCAGCTTTAAGAAAAAAATTAGAGCAATTAAAAGCTTAATAAAAAAAAGGTATAATAATGAGACATAAGCATGGATATAGAAAGCTTAGTAGAACGTCTTCTCATAGAAAAGCATTATTAGCTAATTTAGCTATTTGTATGATAGAAAGAGAAAAGATAGAAACTACTTTACCAAAAGCTAAAGAGTTAAAAAGATATATGGAAAAACTAGTAACAAAAGCAAGAGTTAATAATTTGAATTCTCATAGACAAGTGTTTGCTTTATTACAAAGTAAAACTGCAACTAATAAACTAGTTACAGAGATAGCTCCTAAATATTCTGATAGAAACGGTGGATATACATCTATTGTTAAAACAAGAATAAGAAGAGGTGATGCTACACAAATGGCTTATATTTCATTTGTATAGTAGATAATATCTATAAAAAAAAGGTAGATGATTTTTTCATCTACCTTTTTTTATGCACTTTTTAAATAAAAGTTAAAAATAGATATCTGCTAAATTTTGCCACTAAAACCAAAAATATAAATTTTTTAATATCGTATTTTAATATACCTGCTATAAAAGTGATAGGGTCACCTATAATTGGTACCCAAGATAAAAGTAAAGAGTATCCACCATATTTATCAAAAAAACCTTTTGCTTGTATAACTTTTTTTTCTGATAATATTTTTTTATCTATTAAATACTCTTCACCCTTTAATCCAATCCAATAGTTAATTAAAGAACCAAGTGTATTACCCATAGTTGCAAAAAATAGAAGTAAAGCAACATTTAAATTTAAAGTTAAATCATAAAGTAGTAATGCTTCACTTCCAAGTGGAAAAAGTGTTGCTGATATTAAAGCAACAACAAAAAGGTATAAATAATCCACCTCTAAATAAATTTATTTATTTAGAAGCTTCTTTCATTGTATCTGCTATCATAAATGCTAACTCTAGTGATTGGTCTGCATTTAGTCTAGGGTCACATTGAGTATGGTATCTTGAAGTTAAATCATCTGTTGTTATATTACAACTTTCACTTCCTGTACACTCTGTTACATCTTGCCCAGTCATCTCAAGATGGATACCACCTGCTACACTTCCTTGTGTTTTATGTATTTGGAAAAATTGTTTAACTTCACTTAAAATATTTGCGAAATCTCTTGTTTTATATCCATTTGATGTTTTTTCAACATTTCCGTGCATAGGGTCACAAGACCAAACTACATTTTTACCCTCTGCTTCAACTTTTGCTAAAAGTTTTGGATAAAGTTCAGATACTTTTGAAGCACCCATTCTTACTATTAGATTTAATCTTCCAGCTTCATTTTGGGGATTTAATGTATCAATAAGTTTAATAAGTTCATCTTCTTTCATAGTAGGACCAACTTTACAACCTATTGGATTTTTTATACCTCTAAAATATTCAATATGAGCTTCATTTAAATCTCTTGTTCTATCACCTATCCATAACATATGAGCAGAACAATCATAATAATCACCTGTTAAGCTATCTTTTCTTGTAAGAGCCTCTTCATAATTAAGAAGTAATGCTTCGTGTGATGTAAATAGTGTTGTTTGACTTAATTCTGGAGTATTATCTGCATTTATTCCACAAGCTTCCATAAATTTTAGACTATCACTAATTTTAGTAGCTAACTCCTCGTATTTTTCACCTAATGGATGATTTATCATATAATCTAAATTCCACTTATGTACTTTATTTAAATCAGCCATACCACCTCTTGCAAATGCTCTTAAAAGATTAAGTGTAGCTGCACTTTGGTTATAAGCTTTTAATAATTTTTCTGGATTTGGTAATCTTTTTTCTAAATTTGTTTCAATATCATTTACAATATCACCTCTATAACTAGGATACTCAACTCCATTTATAGTTTCAAAATCACTACTTCTAGGTTTTGCAAATTGACCTGCAATTCTTCCAACTTTCACTACAGGCTTACCACCACTAAATGTCATAACAACTGCCATTTGCATCATAACTTGAAAAAGTGACTTTATATTTTGAGCATTAAAAGCATTAAAACTTTCAGCACAATCTCCACCTTGAAGTAAAAAAGCCTCACCTTTAGAAACATTTGCTAACTGAGATTTCAGTCTTCTAGCTTCTTGTGCAAAAATTAATGGAGGGTATGAGCTAAGCTCTTTTTCAACCTCTTTTACTTTTTCCATATCGTTATATATTGGTTGTTGTTTTATTGGAAAATCTCTCCAACTATCTGGTGTCCATATTTTATTCATCTTTACTACCTTATAATTTTATTTCTTTTAATAATTTTTGAAATGATACCTTAAATGCACTCAATCCATCTTTAAGTAAATCATTGTATAGTTTCTCTATATCTATTTTATTATCTTTTAATTTATCAAAGTATTCATTACATAGCTCTTCACTTAAAATATCTGAAGGCTCTTTTTTACCATTTTCTTGCCACTCATATATTGTTTTTAAAGGTGCTGTATTTATACTATTTGGAAAAATAAGATTATCAACATAATAACTTTGTGGTAACTCTTCACCTTTTACAGCAGTACTTGCAAATAAAGTTCTTATATTTGTATTATTAAACTTATTAATCTCATAATAACATTTAGTTGCATTAACTATACCCAACCTTGAAGTATCTAAACCTAATACATCAAACTCTTTATCCATAGCCCTATCAAATCTACTAACAAATACAGAGATTACAGCTTTTGTATCTTTTGCACTTTTTTTAATACCTGCTGATAATGCTTTTGCACACTCTATAGCTTGTTGTGGCGAAAATACTAATGTGGCATTTACATTTATACCAATAGAAGTAAGGTTTTCCATAACTCCATAACCAGCTTTTGTAGCTGGTACTTTAATCATAATATTATTTATATCAACTTGACCATATAACCTTGCACCCTCTTCAATAGAACCCATCATATCATCACACAATGTAGGGTCTATCTCTAGTGAAACTAAACCATCATTTGAGTTTTTATCATATAGTGGTTTTAATATCTCACCTGCTCTTTTTATATCAGAAACAGCTAACTCTTCATAAATCTTTTTTACATCATTTGCTTGTAACATATTTATATGTTGTTCATAAGCAACAGATGTAGATATAGATTGTTGAAAAATAGCAGGATTGCTAGTTGCTCCAAAAATTGTACCATTTGCTATAATCTCTTGAAACTCATTTTCCAAAAAATCTCTCTCTATAAAATCACACCAAATTGAGTAATTTATATCTTCTTTTAAATTCATTTTATTCCTATTCTTTTATCTCTTTACAGATTAAATCTTCTGTTACATTACCTTTAAAATCTTGTAATACAAAACCTTTACACTCTTTATTAGTATTATTATCTATAAAACTAATTGAGTATTTATAACCCTTTACAT
>JAYELQ010000188.1:0-9349 GCA_034717655.1 Campylobacterota bacterium | reverse complement strand
ATATGATATTTACAAGAAAAGACAATATTAATAGCATTATACATTTGGAAAGATAAATAATACCTTAATTTTTCCGTTTATATCCCCATAGCTAAAGCAAGGGGCTTTACACTACTTCTTGGTAAATTTTAATTTTATTTAAGTTATTTTTGATTTTTTAAGTAAGCATTTGTTAGTTTAATTATTAGTGGCAGAGAGTGGGGGATTCGAACCCCCGGAGGTGTGACCCTCGCCGGTTTTCAAAACCGGTACATTCGACCAACTCTGTCAACTCTCTACTAATAAAATGGTGCGAATGATCGGAATTGAACCGATACTCCGAAACCGGAATTGGATTTTAAGTCCAACGCGTCTACCTATTCCGCCACACTCGCATATGTTTTTAGTTTTAGAAACTAAAGGTAAAAAACTAGAGATAATTTCAAATCGGTGGTGCGGATGAAAGGACTTGAACCTTCACGCCGTTAAGCACCAGATCCTAAGTCTGGCGTGTATACCAATTTCACCACATCCGCTTAAATTAAAAACCGATTTTAGTGGTACTCCCAGCACGATTCGAACGTGCGACCTACGCCTTAGAAGGGCGTTGCTCTATCCAGCTGAGCTATGGAAGCTTATCTATCTCTTTTCTTGTGGGTGAATTATAATAGAATAATACTTAATAATAACTTAAAATAAAAATATTTTTCTAAAATCACCACTTTTATCTATTAAATTATATATTTATACCTAACTTTTTCATTTTCTTTTCACTTAAATAGATTTTTTTATTGTCCATAACACCTATTTTAGCTTTTAACATATCTTTTGCTATTTTTTTTGCATTTTTTAAACTATGCATCTTATATGTACCACATTGATATATATTTAATTCAGGTATATCAGACTCTTTTTTTACTTTTAATACATCTTTCATAGATTTTTTCATAGCATTAGCTACTTTTTTAGGACTCGGTGTCCCTAGTAGTGACATATAAAAACCTGTTCTACACCCCATAGGGCTACAATCTATAATCTCTACACTATCACTATTTAGATGTTCTCTTATAAATCCTGCAAATAGATGCTCTAAAGTGTGTATACCTTTTCCGTCCATTTTATCTATATTTGGTTTATAAAATCTAAGGTCATATACAGTTATTGTATCCCCTTTTTTTGTTTTCATTGTTTTTGCTACTCTTACAGCTGGTGCATCCATTTTTGTATGGTCAACTCTAAAACTATCTAATAATGGCATATTTAATCCTTTGTTTATTTATTCTTTATTTTATATTATTATATCTAAAAAACTATATTATTATAATATTTCAGGCAAAAAAAAACAGATGATAAAATATCACCTATTTAATTGATTAGTTGTATTTTAATTTAGTGACTTTTACTAACAACCACTAACATTTTTAGGTTTATAGCACAAAATCTTATGAATTGAAAAATTACACAAGTTCTCATTTTTGTTGCAAACTTACCTGGTAACATTGTTAAATTATATTGTTCTGTTTTAGCAAAGTTTAATTCTTCTTTTTTCATTTTATATCCTTTATTTATTTTATTATTCTAATTTAAATCATTCAGTTCCCTTATAACATTTAGTCATAAGTTTACCTTCATTCTTATTCAGGAATCATTGTCCAACCTGGCTTAAGCTTAGCTTTCCAAATAAACATATGATGTAATATATGTTTAATCCAATGACCAGCAAGACCAATCTCACCAAATGTATAATCTGTATCTCTACCTGTTCCTGGATATTTTTCAAAGTTTGGAACAACAGGATAAACTGTCATAGCAGCAGCAGTTCCATCAAATAAACCTTTACCAGCACTAGCAACACAAGCAGCACCCATTTCAGCCATACTAGCTTCTCTTAGTGGAGTATCTGCACCTTTTTGAATAAGGTCACAAACAGTATGAGCTACAGCTTTACCTATGATACCAGCTGGCATCCCTGTTCTTGGAGGAGTTGGGTTAATAGGTGTACCGTTTGGACTTTTTGCAGGTTTTGATATAAGATGTGGTGGTGCAAAAGCGATACCAACAGCAAACATATTTTTATATGTAGGGTTTTGATATGTTTTTGGCCAATCACTAGCTTCCCACTCTTCATAAGGTTTAGCAGTATAATCAGCATCAACTTTCATAAATCCATTTGGAGCAAAAACAGTATCTGTAATATCAGAACCATCTTTTGCATAAGCTTTTAGTCCAACACCAGCAAAAGGTGGAATTAACATAGCAAAATCAAAACTCTCTTCACCCATAGTACCATCTAGTAGTTCATAGCTAACTTTACCGGCTTCTACTTTATTTGTGTGAGCACCAATTAACCACTCAACATTTCTTTCAGCAAATAAAGACTCTGCAAAAAGTTTAGAACTTACAGCATAACCTCCAACTTTCATATGAAGTCCACCCATACCAAAATCACCTAAAAATGATTCATTTGATATCCATTTCATATCTGCCATATCTCTTACACCAGCTTTTTTTAACTCATGCTCAATATTAAAAATATACTCAAAAGCAGCACCTTGACATGTACACATACCATGTCCTGTACCTATTAAGAATTTTTGTCTTTCACCATTTTTCATTTTTTCAATACATTTTGCTAACTCGTGCGAAGCGTGAACAGCGTGGTCAGCTGTACAAACAGAAACAGTATGAGCTCCCATTTGACTACCTTCACCTAGTCCTTCAGTTGCTCCAAAGTTAAGCTTTGGTCCTGTTGCATTTACAATATAGTCATATTCTATTGTTTCAACTTCCCCAGAATTAGCTTTACTTGTATGTTCTATTGTTACAAAAGGTTTATCATTATCTTCTTTACCTTCAGGATTAAGAGATACTGCTTTTGCTTGTTTAAAAGTGATACCAGCTTTTTTATATACAGGTTCTAAATCAAAAGTAACTTCATCTTTTGTCATCTCTCCAACACCAACCCAAATGTTTGAAGGTATCCAGTTCCATTTTGAATTTGGTGTAACAACAACAACTTCATGTTCTTTACCAAGCCACTTTGCAGCAAATGTAGCAGTAGTATGTCCAGAAACACCACCGCCTAAAACAACTAATCTTGCCATATATTATCCTTTTTTTATTTTTAATAAGTTTATTTTTATATTCTAATAAATAAACTTTTATAAATAGCTTAAATTCATATTAAATTCTCTTATTATTATTATAATATCAGATTTCTTAACTTAACCTTTGAGAGTGTGTTAAGCTAACAGCAATAGCATCTGTTATATCTAATGGTTTTATCTCTTTTTTTATCCCTAATAGTTTTTTTATCATAAAAGCTACTTGCTCTTTTGTTGATTTACCATTTCCTGTAACTGCTTTTTTAACTTGCAAAGGTGTATATTCACTAAAATAACCAACTTCTTGAAGGATTTTTAAACTCATAGCACCTCTAAATTGTGCTAGTTTTATCACACTTTTTGGATTATGTGCAAAAAATATATCTTCAATAGCAACTTCATCAATAGAGTGTTTATTTAAGATTAAATTCAACCCTTGAACTAATTCTAAAATTTGTTCTTGTAATACTCTTGATTTCATTTTTATAATACCAGCTTCTATTAATTTATGACTATTTTTAGACTTATCTACCTCTAAAATGGAGTACCCACAATTAATCGTACCTGGGTCTATTCCCAAAATGGTAATATTAGCCATTCTTAATCCCTTTTTGGTAAATAGTACCATATTTTTACTTTTTTTTGGTATAATAAGACTTATATATAAACAAAGGGCTTTTGATTTTGACAACACAAAGTATATTAAAGAAATTAAAGGGTAAAACATCAAAAAATGAATTTGATAGATACTTCAAACAATTAATATATATAGAAGATATTTCAAATAATAAAGTAGCTATATTTGAGGTTCCAAATAGCTTTATAGCAAGGTTCATTAAAACAAAATATTCATCTCTTATAGCAGATATTATTGAAAGTATAACAAAAGTAAAACCTACAATAGAGATAACAACAAAAAATGACAAAAAAGAGAAGCAAAAAGTTTTAAACGAGATAAAAAAAGATGAGATATTAATATCAAATAATAGTACTCCTTTAAATGAAAACTTTACTTTTGATTTATTTGTTGTTGGAAGTTCTAATGAGATGGCATATACAGCTTCAAAAGCTGTAGCTAAAAAACCTGGTATACAATATAATCCATTGTTTATTTACGGAGATACGGGGCTTGGAAAAACACACCTTTTACAAGCAATAGGAAATGATGCTATAAAAAAAAATAAAACTGTTATTTATGTAACTGTAGAACAATTTATGAACGATTTTTTATTAAGCATTAAAAAAAATAATATGGAGTATTTTAAAAACAAATATAGAAACTGTGACCTTTTACTTATTGATGATATACAATTTTTAACAAATAAAGAATCAACTCAAGAGGAGTTTTTTCATACATTTAATGAGCTTCATTCTACAAATAAACAAATAGTTATGACCTCTGATAAAATGCCTTCTGAAATATGTGGTATAGAAGAGAGACTAAAAAGTAGATTTGAACATGGTTTAAAAGCACATGTAGTAACACCCCAACTAGAAACAAAGATTGCTATTATTGAAAAAAAGAGTGAGTTAAATGGTATATATTTTACTAAAGAGATAGTCAATTATATAGCTATAAATTTCGATAATTCAGTAAGAGAGATAGAGGGTGTATTAATACAAATAAATGCAAGTGCTACACTATTAGGTAAAGATATAACTATAGATTTAGTAAAAAATTTATTTAAAGTACAAGTAAAAGAGAGTTCTGGAAATGTATCTTTATCTCATATTATAGAGATGGTTTCAATAGAATTAAATATAAAACCATCAGACTTAAAGTCTTCTAAAAGAACAGCTAATGTAGTAAAAGGTAGAAGAGTAGTGATATATTTAGCAAGAGAGCTTACCCATAACTCTATGCCTGATATTGCTAAGTTATTAAAAATGAAAGACCACTCATCGGTCTCTAAAAATATAGCAAAAGCTAATGAGTTAAAAGAGAAAGATGAAAATTTTAAATTAATTATTGAGAATTTAAAAAATAAAATTATAAATACATAAAAAGGAAAAAAAATGAAATTTAATATATCAAAAAATATTATAGAAAATATTATCTTTTCTATGCAACCATTTCTGAATAAAAAAGATTTTAGTGCTATAACTTCTCATATCTATATTGAAGTTGATAATTCTAAATTAATTATAAAAGCAACAGACCAAGAGATAGGTATAGAGTCTATTATTACAGATTTAAAAGATACACTTAATGGAAAAGCTACAGTAAATGGGGTTAATTTTTTAAATATAATTAAAAGGTTAAGAAATGATAATATAGTATTTGAGGTTATGGATAATTTTTTAAATATAAAACAAAAAATGTCTAATTTTAAATTACCTATGTATAATCCAGAAGAATATCCAAAGTTTCCATCTAATAATGATTTAGAGGAGTTAGATATAAATACATTAAATTTAATTAATACAATAAGAAAAATAACTCCAGCTATAGCACATAATAATCCAAAATATGAATTAAATGGTGCATTAATAGATATAGAAGAGAAAAGAATAAATTTTGTAGCAACCGATACAAGAAGATTAGCAATATCAAATCTTGAAAATATATCAAATAATGAGAAACAATTAATTGTACCTAAAAAAGCTATTATAGAGATACAAAAACTATTTTTAGATGAAGCTGTTATTAAATATGATGATACAAATTTAATTATATCAAATCAAAACTATACTTTTTTTACAAAATTAATCAATGGAAATTTTCCTGATTATAAAAGAATTATTCCAAAAGAGTTAAAATATAATTTTTCATTTTCAAAAGCTAGTTTAATAGAAGCTATAAAACTTGTAACATCAATAGAATCAAAAATAAAAATTACTTTTAATAATAATGAAACAGTTTTTGAAAGTTTAGATAATGATACAGAATCAAAAACAAAAATAGATACATTTTTAAATATAGATGAGAGTTTTTATATAGCTTTAGATAGTAAAAATATATTAGACTTTTTAAGTGGAAGTAGTAGTGATAATATAGATATAGGTTTTAATGCTCCAAATCTACCAATATCTTTAAAAGATAATAATTTTATAACAATAGTAATGCCAGTAGTATTATAAAAGTAAGGAAAAAGAATGATTGAAGAGATAAAAGAAGAGATAACTGAACAAGTAGAAGATAATTATGGTGCAAATAATATAAAAGTACTAAAAGGGTTAGAAGCTGTTAGAAAAAGACCGGGTATGTATATTGGTGATACTAATATAAATGGTTTACACCATATGGTTTATGAAGTTGTTGATAACTCTATTGATGAGGCTATGGCTGGATTTTGTGATACTATAAAAGTAACTATTACTAAAACAAATTCTATTATAGTTTCAGATAATGCAAGGGGGATACCTACAGATATACACCCTAGTGAAAATACAAGTGCAGCTACTGTAGCACTTACTGTTCTTCACGCAGGTGGTAAATTTGATAAAGATACATATCAAGTATCTGGTGGTTTACACGGTGTTGGTGTATCTGTAGTTAATGCTTTATCTTCTTCTTTAAAAATGACTATTTATAGAGATGAAAAAGTTCACTATCAAGAGTTTTCTGAAGGTAAGTATGATAAAGAGTTAGAGATTATAGATAGTTGTAAAAAAACAGGTACAACTATAGAGTTTCAACCAGATGCTTCAATTTTTGAAGCTACTGAATACTCTTTTGATATTTTATCAAAAAGATTTAGAGAGGTTGCATATCTAAATCCATCTATCACAATAGAGTTAAGAGACCAAAGAGATATGAAAAAAGAGATATATCACTTTGAGGGTGGTATAAAACAATTTGTTCAAGATAATAATAAAGCAAAAGCTATTACAGATGCTATATCTTTTAGTGCAAGAGAAGATGGTGTTGAGGTTGATATAGCTTTATTATACAATGACACATATACAAATAATTTAAGAAGTTTTGTAAATAATATTCATACTGTTGATGGTGGTACTCACGAAACTGGTTTTAAAGATGGATTAACAAGAAGTATTAGAAAATACTTAAAAGCAAATGCAAATTCAAAAGATAAAGATGCAAAAATAGATGGTAATGATGTAAGAGAGGGGCTTATTGCTATAGTAAGTGTAAGAGTTCCAGAGCCACAATTTGAGGGGCAAACAAAAGGTAAACTAGGGAG
Source organism: Campylobacterota bacterium (assembly GCA_034717655.1). Lineage (GTDB taxonomy): Bacteria > Campylobacterota > Campylobacteria > Campylobacterales > Arcobacteraceae > JAIOSF01. The sequence goes on along the minus strand of JAYELQ010000188.1, from coordinate 2,121 downwards.
TAGCTATGTTAAACCTATTTGTCAAAAACTAACTTATGAAGCTTTAAATAAATATTTTGAAGAGAACCCTACACAAGCAAAATTAGTGATGGAAAAATCTTTGATGGCTGCTAGAGGTAGAGAAGCTGCTAAAAAAGCTAGAGAGCTTACAAGAAAAACAGATACTATGTCTGTAGGTACTTTACCTGGTAAGTTAGCAAATTGTCAAACAAAAGACCCAGAGATTGCTGAATTATATCTAGTGGAGGGAGATTCTGCTGGTGGTTCTGCTAAACAAGGTAGAGATAGAGTTTATCAAGCTATATTACCTCTAAAAGGTAAAATATTAAATGTTGAAAAAGCTAGACTTGATAAAATTTTAAAATCTGAAGAGATTAAAAATATGATAACAGCTCTTGGTTGTGGTATTGGTGAAGATTTCAATGAAGAGAAAATAAGATATCATAAAATTATAATTATGACAGATGCAGATGTAGATGGTAGCCATATCCAAACACTACTACTTACATTCTTTTTTAGATTTTTAAGACCTGTTATAGATAAAGGTTATTTATATATAGCTCAACCACCTTTATATCTATATAGAAAAGGTAAAAATGAAACTTATTTAAAAGATAATAATGCTTTAAGTAGTTTTCTTATTGAACACGGATTAGGTAATTTTGAATTTCAAGGTATGGGATATAACGACCTTTTAGATATGTTTAAAATAGTTTCTGCATATAGAAATATGTTACAAAGCTTAGAGAAAAGATACTCTTTAATAGAGGTTATAAAATATATTATAGAAAATGATAATTTAGTTGCTTTAGAAAATGAAGAGTTATATGTAGAGGTTGAAAAATTTCTTTTAGCTAATGGATATAATATTTTAAATAAAACTATAAATGAGAATGCAATTCATATATTTGTTCAAACAAATGAGGGGTTAGAGGAGCTTATGATTGATGATGAACTTTTTACATCTCCATATTTTACAGAAGCTACTTATCTATTTAAAAAATTAAATGAGAGAGATTTAACTAACTTTAATGGTCAAGATTTAATTGAAGTATTAGAGTCTATAGAAGATAGTGCTAAAAAAGGTGCTTATATACAAAGATATAAAGGTTTAGGTGAGATGAACCCAGAACAGTTATGGGATACAACTATGACACCTGAAGCTAGAAGATTATTAAAAGTTACTGTAGATGATGCAGAAGTTGCTAGTGATACATTTACTCTATTTATGGGTGATGAAGTTGAACCTAGAAGAAGATATATAGAAGAGCACGCAAAAGATGTTGAACATCTTGATGTGTAGAGGTTAAGTTATGAATTTTGAAACATACCCATTTGAAAAATTAGCTAATCTATTAAAAGATATAAAACCAAATAGTAACTACGAAGCTAGTAGTTTAACTATTGGTGAGCCACAATTTCAAACACCAACTTTTATACAAGACAGATTAAAAGATAGTACACAAACTTTAAATAAATACCCTAAAAGTTCAGGAGAAAATTATCTAAAAAAGGCTCAAATAAACTTCTTTTCTAAAAGATTTAATGTTGATTTATCTTTAGATGAGATTATCCCTACTTTTGGAACAAGAGAAGTTTTATTTAACTTTCCACAATTTTTACTATTTGATAAAGAAAATCCAACTATGGCATTCCCTAACCCTTTTTATCAAATATATGAGGGTTCTGCTATAGCTAGTAGAGCTAAAATTATACATATGGATATGACAAAAGAGAATAATTTTTTGGTATCTTTAACAAAAGAGCAGATGGAAGATGTTGATTTAGTTATATTAAACTATCCAAATAATCCAACAAGTGCTAATATTACAAAAGATGAATTAATTCAGTGGGTAAAATATGCTATTGAGTTTGATTTTGTACTTGTAAATGATGAGTGTTATAGTGAATTATATTTTGATGAAAATAAAAAACCTGTATCACTTTTAGAGGTTTGTAAAGAGGCTAATAATCCAAAGTTTAAAAATTGTCTTGTTCTTAACTCTATATCAAAAAGAAGCTCAGCACCGGGGCTTAGAAGTGGATTTATCGCTGGAGATAAAGATATATTAAAAGAGTATATGAAATATAGAACTTATGTAGGTTGTGCATTGCCTATCC
>JAYELQ010000187.1:0-1849 GCA_034717655.1 Campylobacterota bacterium | reverse complement strand
TTTATATTTGTTCCAAAAGTTACCATCACTTATTCCTAAGCTCTTCTAGTTTTCTAATAGCCTCTAATGATTTTGTCATAACTCTAAACTCAACCCTTCTTGAAGCCTCTTTATCTTCAACTCCATCTTTATATATTAATTTTGAACTAGATAATCCATTTGCTCTAAAAACAGATGTAAGCCAATTAAATTTATCTAAAAGTATGGGTCTGTTAATAATAAATGTTAAAACCTCTTTTGCTCTTTTTTGTGATAACTCTAAATTTTTAATATAGCTATCTCTTTTTGAACTATTCCAATTTGATGATGTATGCCCCTCAACTCTAACTTCATCAATATGGTTTATAAATTTTTCATTTGTTAAAACTTTTATATATCTAGGAAAAAAATCCTCTAAAATAAATTGAAACAAAGGTTTTAATTCACTCTCCCCTTTTTTAAATAATACATCAGGAGATTTAAATCTTATTGTATTATTAGGTAATATTGAAACATTCCATTTTTTCAACTCTTCAGTAGTGAACTCGTTTTGTAATGCTTTATTTATAGCCATCTGTACCCCAATAAAATTTTTAGATACATCTTCTAATCTTTTTTTATCTTTTTGTACTTGAAACATAAAGGTAATCGCAATTAATAAAAATATAAGCATAAGCCCAGACATTAAGTCTGTTATCCCCATCCACTCCTCAGACTCATCTCTTCTATCTTCCATAATTTACCTTTCTACCCATTTTTTCTTTTTTGGAAGCAATGCTTTAACTTTGCAACTTTTTAATAAGCCTAAAGGGTTATTTCCAAATTTAATATTATTTTCCATCTGCTAAACTCTTTGCATTTTTGATAAAAGTTTCATAGTTTTCTAAAAAACTTTTTGTAAGAGTTGTTAAAGATGTTTCAAAAGTTGCTAACTCTTTAGGTAAAGTTTCAGATATCTCTATAATTATATCACTTTGCTCTTTTAAAGTTTTGGATACATTGTTTCTCTCTTTTTTAAAAGTTTTATTTATATCTTTTACTGTTTTTTCTAAATTTGGAAATAGCTCTTCAGCTTTTTGTGAAAGATTTGCATAAGTTTTAAGATGATTATTAATAACCTCTATTTGATTTTGATAACTATCTATTGTATCTTTTAAACTATCATAAACATCTACTATCTCTTTATTTCTATTTGAAATATTATTCAAGCTATCTTCACTAATTTTGATAGACTCAACTGCTACTTTTAGTGAGTTTTGCATCTCTTGAATTGAATCTTTATAATCATTTTGCCAAGTAATCATATTTACAACGGAACTATTTAAAGTTTTAAAATTATCTCCAAACTGCTCTGTTAAGTTATTATTAAAATCAATAATGACACCCTCTAATGCTTTTATAATCTCTTTTGAAGCACCATCTGATATTTTTTCAAATGTTTTATTTAAAATATCTTGCATACTCTCAAAGTTAGAACTAAAGCTATCTATTAATATCTGGTTTTGTTTATTTTGGTTCTCTTTTAACTCTATAATAGAATTATCTATATCATCTAAATTATTAAGTTTATCAAGATTAACTAGTTTTTCTAAACTATCTAATCTTTTATCTTTTTTTCTAATCTCCTCTAAAGTTTCACTTTGATTATTTTTTAAATCTATAATAGAATTATCTATATTATCTAACTTACTAAGCTTTTCAAGATTAATTAACTTTTCTAAATTATCAAGCCTCTTATCTTTATTTTGAAGCTCTTTTAAAATCTCACCTAATATCTCATTTGAATTATTAGATTTTCTAACTAAAGGTTTTCTAAATTTTTCTAGTATTGTTAAAACAATAGAGCTACTCATACCAGCAATAGATGTAA
>JAYELQ010000186.1:0-1854 GCA_034717655.1 Campylobacterota bacterium | reverse complement strand
CCGTATGAACTTATTAAAAAATCTTGATATATTGATGATAAATTACTCATAAAATTCCTTATTATTATAAGTACATATTATATCTAATTAATAGTTTAAAAGTGCTTACATATACTTTATATGGTATTTATATTGATAATATTTTAGTATAAGTTTATGATTATAAATGAAGTAAATATTTGATTATATGAGTATTTTGGTAGCTGAATTAGAAAGAGTTGTTTTTTTGATTATCGTAACATCAGGTTCTAAGTTGAAATAAGTGTAGCCATATCTGACCTATGTTAAAGAAACACGATAATTTTAACATAGGTTTTTAACTTAGAGTCAAAAAATTTATATATATATGCATTTTTATGATAAAAATTAGTATATTTCATCTCTTCTCTTTTATATATCTTTTTATTACTCTTTTCAGAACCTCCCTTGGGGCTATAGATAAAGGCTTTTAAGGGGATTTAGATTTCTTGTAAAGTAACTTTTTACCATTTTTTTAAATTCTTAAATAACTTTTAATACCTTTATATTAGGTAGTTAATTGTTACTTAATTCTATTCTAAAAACTATCCTTTTAACTATTTTTTGATAAAATAGAGTATCAATAAAAAAGGCTTAAAATGAAAGTAATATATGGAGATAGTAATTATAAAAAAGTAATCACAGATAAAGAGTTATTATATATAGATAAAACTAAATATATAGAAGTTTTAGAAGATTATAAAAGAAGTAATATTATGTTTTTAAGACCTAGAAGATTTGGTAAATCTTTATTTGTATCAACTCTTTGGCACTATTATGATGAGAGATTTACAGATGAGTTTGATGAACTTTTTGGTGATACATATATAGGAGCTAATCCAACTAAATTAAAAAATAGTTATAGAGTTTTATTTTTAGAATTTAGTGGGATTGATATTGATGATTTAAAAATAACTCATTTTAATTTTACAAATAAAATAAGAGATTATTTACAAACCTATTTAGAAAATTATAACTATTCAAAGGAAGAGATGAAAGCTTTAAATGAACTAAAAGAACCTCAAGATTTAATGAGTAGATTTTTTAAAATAACAAAAAATGATACAATATACCTACTTATAGATGAATATGACCACTTTGCAAATGGGCTACTTGCTTATAGTATAAATAATTATGCAAAAGTTTTATCAAAAGGTGGATTTGTAAGAACATTTTATGAAACTATAAAAACAGCCACTATGACAGGAGTAGTTCATAAAGTTTTTATAACAGGAGTAACACCTATTACACTTGATAGTTTAAGTAGTGGATTTAATATAGTGGATAATATCTCAACTAACATAGAGTTTAATGAGATGGTTGGATTTAATTTTGAAGAGGTTGATAACTCTTTAAAAAGTTGTCTTTTCCCTTATTGTGATGAAAATAAAGAGAAAATATATCAAGATATAAAAGATTGGTACAATGGCTATCTATTTAATACAAAAGCAAAAACGAGAATGTATAATGCAACACTTGTAAACTATTTTATTTCTAATTTTAATAAAAAAAGTTGTACATATCCTAAAAATATGTTAGATGTAAATATAGCAAGTGATTATAGAACAATTATGAAACTTTTTTATATAGGTGATAGTGAACAAAATAATGAGATATTAAAAACTATTATTCAAAAAGGTGAGATAAGAGGATTTTTAAAAGATAGATATGATATAGAAAAAGAGTTTGGTTATGATGATTTTGTTACACTTTTATACTCTATGGGATTTATAACTATTAAAAAAAGTTCATTTGATAAAATAATATTTGAAGTACCAAATTATATAATTACTCATCTTTATTTTAACTATTTTGCAAAAGAGTTAGAGAAAAGAG
>JAYELQ010000185.1:0-1865 GCA_034717655.1 Campylobacterota bacterium | reverse complement strand
CTGTATCTACTCCACTTACTATATCATTTACATGACTAATAATCTCTACATATCCTCCATCTAGTCCTTCTGCACTAGCTCTTGTTTTTAAATTTCCTGCTTTTATTTCTATGGCTGCTTCTTCAAAGTTTGAAATAAGTGCTTTTAGGTTTGCTCTTACATTCTCTACAGTCTCATTTATAAATACTTTTTTACCCGGTAACTTATCTAATGGTGCATCAAAATTTCCTTTTCCAAACTCTGCTATTACCCCAATAGATTGTTTATTCATAGAGATATGTCCATTTACCATATCATTTATACCACTTGCCATAGTATTAAAATCACCTTGGTAGTTATTTGATGGTATCACTACATCTATATCACCTAGATCATGTTCTTTGCTCATATGGTTTATATCTAAAATTATATTTTCTACTTTTGAAGCTAGTTCATTTATACTGTTTTTTATCCCTACAAATTCACCGTTATAATCTGATACTATTCTATCTTTTAGATTACCATTTGATAACTCTTTTAAGTTTGTTGATACTTGTTGTATAAATATAGACTCCTGTTTAGCTTTTTCTCTATCCTCTTCCATTGTATCTACTGTTTTTATATTTTCATTTATAACTTTTGCCATATCACAAACTTCATCATTTTTACTTTCATCAATTGGAGTTAATACTGTTGTTTCTTGTTTTAAATATTTAAAGAAATCAATAAGTCCATCTTTAAAAGTATTTATACTTTTTGTAATACTTCTACTTATTAGATGTGAAAAATAAGAAAATAATATTATAGATATAAAAGTAAATAGTAAAGAAAAGTTAAAAATATAATCTATTGTTGAAAACATATCATCAACTTTATTGTTATAGTTATTTATAACTTTTGCTTTTAATATATCTAACTCTTTATTCATTTTTATAGAGATTGCATCTAATCCAAAAATACCGTCTATACCATCTTCAAAATCTTCGGTAAATTCATTGTGCAATGTTAATGCAATTGTAGAGAATCCATTATATCTAATTTCAACTTTTTTTAATATCTCAGATAACTCTTTATTTTTTTGTAAAGATATTGTTTTATTTAAAACTTTTAACTCTTTTAAAATCTCACTATGTAAGTTTTTACTATGTTCTACACTATCATTTGTAACCTCTTTTGTAACAGATTTTACAATAACATAGTTGTTTAGTTTATTGACTTTATCAATTACACTTTTCACTGTTTTATTTATTTTTATCTCATTATTATTTATTAAATAAAATGTATCCTTAATGAGTGTTAAAGAATTCGCATTTATAATATTTATTATAATAAAATAAAATATTGCAAAAAATACAATTATTCTTAACTTTACCATAACTGAACGATTTAATAAAAAATTCATATTCATCTTTTAGCCTTTTATTTTAATTTAGTATCTATCAAAATCTCTTAAGTTTAAATTATCACTTATAGTAGATTCTGAACTTTCTATATAAAATTTATTTTTTGTACTAAGCTCTTCTTGTATATTCTCTTTTTCTGTAGTATCATTTTCAAATTTAAAAAACTCCATAATAGTCGCTAATGATGCGATTTGTCCATCTAGTTGTTCACTTGTAGTTGCTAACTCTTGTGAACCTGTTGCATTTGATTGTGTTACTTGGTCTAGTTGGTTCATTGATTGTGTAATTTGTGATATACCGATATCTTGTTCAGATGCTGAATTTGCTATATCTTTTACTAAAGATGCTGTTTCTTGTATTTGTGGTACAACTTGTGATATAAGTGTTCCAGCTTCTTGTGATATAGCTAAACTATTTCCTGTGATATTACTTATCTCTGATGCTGCTACTTGACTTCTTTTTGCTAATTTTCGCACCTCTGCT
>JAYELQ010000184.1:0-1870 GCA_034717655.1 Campylobacterota bacterium | reverse complement strand
CTAAAGATAATACAGATAAAACCTCTTTTTGTGCAACTATCCCTATATCTAAACAGTTGCACTTTTGAGATTTTATAGAAGATATAAATGCACTATCTATATTTCTATATTTAAATCTTTTATTTATTATAGATGGATAAGATTTTTTATACTCTATAATCTGTTTTATTTGAGTTGATTTTATATTCTTTTTTAAAAATATATAAAATGGTAATAAATTTATAAAATCAATTTTCGCAAATATCATTGGACTCTACTCTTAACATTGTCATATATGGTAGTTTTGAAGGTAGTTTTATAGGGTTTGTATTTCCACTATGAACTGATTCTAACTCTTTTTCACTTTGAGTGATAATTTTTTTGAATTTTAGATAATATTTACCATTCTCTTTTTTATAAATAGAGCCAATATCATTATCTATCTCTTCTATTTTACTATCTATTGGGGCAAATATCTCTATCTCATCATCTGGATAAGTTTTGTATTTACACATAAAATACTCACCATCTTCTAAAACAAATCCACTAACTTCAAAACTACCTGCACTCAAAGCATAATCATAATTTTGAGTATCATTTTTTTCAAATGGTTTATGAACTAAATATGCATCTGTAAATCCACGGTTTTTAGTTGTATTTAATTCATTTTGATATTTATTAGCCTCAAATTTATCATCTAAAGCATCATCAAGAGCCATTCTATAAGCATAAGCAGTAACCGCAGCATAATATGGTGACTTAGTACGACCCTCTATTTTTACACTATCTACAGCCCCACTATCTACTATCTCTTTTATGTGTGAAGCTAAATTCATATCTTTTGCATTAAAAATATAGGTACCCACTTCTGGTTGCTCTTCAAGTCTAAAGAGTGTACCGTGTTCCTCATTTCCTGCATATAAAGTATATTCAAATCTACAATCATTTGCACAACTTCCTCTATTTGGTACTCTTCCCATCTGAACAGAACTTACTAAACATCTACCACTATAAGCAAAACACATAGAGCCGTGTACAAATATCTCTATTTCGAGGTCTGGTAACTCTTTTTTTATCTCTTGTACATCTTTTAAGCTTATCTCACGAGCTGCTATAATTCTCCTTACCCCCATATCATAATATACTTTTGCATCAAGATAGTTCATAACATTTGCTTGAGTAGATAGATGAATAGGAATATTTGGAGCTAATTCATTACAAAGAGCTACCACACCAGGAGTGGCTACTATTAGTGCATCTGGTTCTAGTTTAGCTATATTTGAGATATGTTTTTTTAATAATTCTATTTGAGAGTTAAAAGGGAAACCATTGATGGTTACATATACTTTTTTTCCCAAAGAGTGAGCATAATCAATCCCCTGCTTAAAAGTCTCCATTGTAAACTCTTTACCACTTCTAATTCTAAGGCTAAAGTGACTTACCCCACCATAAACAGCATCAGCTCCATAAGCAAATGCTATTTTTAATTTTTCTAAATTTCCAGCTGGACTTAATAGCTCAATTTTATTCATAAATTTATACCTTCTAGTTTATATAAGTGTATTATATCTAATTTAGATTAATCTCTTAAAGGTTCAGCTGTTATATTTCTTGATAGTTTTAATTTCATATCAATATATTTATATCTACTATCTATATTCTTTTTATTTAATGCTATTGTAATTTTATTTGAATTTTCGGGTCTATATTCATATATATTTAAATTATTGTTAAACATAGAGAGCCTAATAGGTGTTGCTATTGAATAGGTGGTGATAATTGCATCACTACTTAAAGATTTTGATATATCAGCAAAATACTCTTGTGTCCATAACAATCTATTTACATCACTACTAAAAGCATCTTGATAAACTATATCTATATCTTTTAA
>JAYELQ010000183.1:0-1876 GCA_034717655.1 Campylobacterota bacterium | reverse complement strand
GGAAAAAACAATACTTTTGAACTATTAAATATTAAAAATACTACACAAAATATACAAGTAGCAAATAATATCTTGCACAGAAGTAATATAGTAGAAATACCATATTATGATGAAGATACTAGATATGATTATTTAAAGAAAATTGCAGGAGTGTAGTTTTATGAAAAAATACAATGAAAAAGAATATGAAGATTTTATAGATAATCATTTAGCAAATAATGGATATGAACCACGGCATTATAAAAATTATGATAGAAGTTTATGTTTAGATACTGAACTTTTATTTAACTTTTTAGAAAATAGTCAATCAAAAGAATTAGAACAATTAAAAACAATATATGGCAATGATTATAAAACTCAAATAGCAAAACGACTATTTAAACAGATACAATCTAAAACTATAGTAGAAGTTTTAAGAGATGGTATAAAAGATAATGGTATAAAACTAAATTTAGCCTTTGATAAACCAAATTCAAATCTAAATGAAGATGATAATATAAACTATACAAAAAATATATTTTCAGTAATGCGACAAGTTCATTTTAGTACAAAAAATGAAAAATCTCTTGATATGGTTTTATTTTTAAATGGACTACCAATCATAACACTTGAACTTAAAAATGAACTTACTGGGCAAAATGTAAATGATGCAATAAAACAATATAAACAAGATAGAAACCCAAAAGAAGAGCTTTTTAAATTTGGTAGGTGTTTGGTTCATTTTGCTGTAGATACAAGTTTAGTATATATGACTACAAAACTATTAGGGCAAAAAACATTTTTCTTACCATTTAACAAAGGATTAAATGCAGGTAATACTGATAAAGATTTAAAAAAAGGAGCTGGTAATCCATCTTGTGAAACTATGAAAACTGCTTATCTCTGGGAAGATATATTTACTAAAGATAGACTTATTGATATTGTTAAAAACTACACTCAATATATAGAAGAAAAAGATAAAGAGACTAAACAAATAAGTAAAAAGATAATTTTTCCACGATTTCATCAACTTGATGTAGTTACAAAATTATTAGATGATGTCAGCGAAAAAGGTGTAGGAGAGAAATACCTTATTCAGCATAGTGCAGGAAGTGGTAAATCTAACTCTATATCTTGGTTAGCCCATCAGCTAGTAAGTCATATGGATAGTAGTGGTACAAAACCTATATTTGATACGGTTATCGTAGTAACAGATAGAAAAGTTTTAGATAAACAGATACAAGATAATATTAAAGGTTTTGCTAAAGTTAAAAAAGTAGTTGAGGCTATAACAGATGGAAGTAAACAACTAAAACAATCATTAAAAGATGGTAAGAAGATAATTATATCTACTATACAAAAGTTTCCTTATATTGTAGATGATATAGGAGATTTATCAGATAAAAACTTTGCAATTATTATAGATGAGGCTCATAGTTCAACAAGTGGTTCATCTATGCAGGGTATGGCTGGAAGTATTAGTAAAGAAACTCTCGGTGGTCGTTTTGGCTGTGATTTGGAGAGTGAAGAAGAGAGAACAATAGAAGATGAGATTGTGGATATTATAAGAGCTAAAAAACTTCAAAAGAATGCTTCTTACTTTGCATTTACAGCCACACCAAAAAATAAAACATTAGAAATATTTGGAACAGATTTAAAACCATTTCATTTATATAGTATGAAACAAGCAATTGAAGAAAACTTTATAATTGATGTTTTAAAAAACTATATCACTTATAATAGTTATTATAAACTTTTAAAAGCAATAGATGATGACCCAAAATATGATACAAAAAGAGCTTCAAGAAAATTAAAACATCATGTAGAGATTCAGAAAGTAACTATAGATAAAAAGATACAAATAGTAGGAGAGCATTTTTTTGATAATGTAATTAAA
>JAYELQ010000182.1:0-1889 GCA_034717655.1 Campylobacterota bacterium | reverse complement strand
CTTTACTAAATAGCTCATATAAAAACTTATTCTTATATGAACTATCAAAATAGATACTATTAAACTCTTTTGAACTTACACATCTAAAGCTATCTTTACAAACTTTATCTTTATAAATTTTTAATTCCAAAACCAATTGACCAGCTGTAAAAATCTTTAAATCTATAAAATCATCATATTTTGTTAAAAAGCCTTTATCATAAAACTTTAATAAAGGTGTTTTTAATAATATAACTACACTTTCAGACTTTTTTGGTTCTTTTATACTACAACCTATAAATAAAAAAAGATAAATTATGATAAAAAATCTGAACATTATAGCAAAAGTTTATTTAATAGTAGCTATTAATTTTGAACCACTAACTTCTGTAATATATGCTTTATATATTTTTCCAAACTTTATAGGTTCTTGAAGTTCATTATCATTGATATATATCTCTCCATCAATATCAGGAGCCCAAGATAATTTTCTAGCACTTAAAAGTAGTTCGTGTTCTGAACTCTCCCCATCAACTACTACATCAAACTCTTTTCCTACATACTCTTGAAGTTTTTGATTTGTTATATCTTCTACAATATTACCTAAAACTTCAGCTCTATAATCGATAATATCATCTTCAACTTTCTCTTCAAAATCATAAGCAGATGTACCATCTTCATCACTATAACTAAATATATTTACTCTATCAAACTTATAATCTTTGATATATTCACAAAGTTGATTGAACTGTTCTGTAGTTTCGCCGGGGTGTCCAACTATAAAAGTGCTTCTTACAAAACTATTTGGTTTACTTCTCATATAATCCATAAGCTCTATTAGTTGTTCTGTACCTTTTCCCCTTTTCATTTTTTTAAGTATATCTTTGTTTATATGTTGTAAAGGGATATCGTAATATGTATGAAATAGTTTTGAATCAGATATTTTATCTATTAATTTAAATGTTGTAGTAGATGGATAAAGGTATAATATTCTAGCAGATTTAACACCCTCTATTTTTTCAACTCTATCTATAAGTTGTTCTAATCCATCTTTAATATTAAAATCTCTTAAATATGAGCTACTATCTTGAGATACAAATGAAAAATCAAAATAACCTTTTGATACAAGTGTTTTTACTTCAGCCTCTATAGAATCTACACTTCTACTATTTAGTTTCCCTTTAAATGATGGTATTGCACAAAAAGAGCAAGATTGATTACAACCTTCACTAAGTTTAATATAAGCGTGATAAGATGAACCTGTAACTACTCTATCATTTTTATCATCTGCTAAAAATACTTTATTTGAAAATTGATTTCGTTTCTCTTCCACAAGTTTATCTATAATATCATAATCACCAACACCTGTAAAAATATCAACTTCATTTTTAAGCCCCTCTTGAAGCTCATTTTTATATCTTTCGCTTAAACATCCAGCCATAACTAAAACAGATGATTCTTTTCTTGTAGCATCTAAATCAAAAATTGTATTTAAACTCTCCTCTTTTGCACTTTGGATAAAACCACAAGTATTAACTATAAGCAAATCAGCTATTGTAGAATCATCTACTATCTCATAATCTTTTAGTTTACCTAACATAACTTCACTATCAATAAGATTTTTTGTACAGCCAAGACTAACTAAGTGTAATTTTTTCATTTATATCTAACCTTTATTATTATTAATAAAAGTATAACACAAATAGTATTAATTATTGAAAAGATTTAAAATATAGTCTTTTGAGAATATAGCAATTATAGCAGCTACTATTGTCCATTGTAATTTATCAAATTTTGATTCTATATTACTTATTCTTTTATCAGATTTTAAATTATCTTCTTTTGACTCCATTCTAAAAACTTTTATATCTTCTTTTAACTCTACCTTTAATGTATCTATTTTTTTATCT
>JAYELQ010000181.1:0-9666 GCA_034717655.1 Campylobacterota bacterium | reverse complement strand
TTGCTACACTTACACCATCTTTTGTAATAGCAGGAGAACCAAAAGATTTTTGAAGAAGTACATTTCTCCCTCTTGGACCCATTGTTACTTTTACAGCATCTGCTAACTGTTTTACACCACTATATAATTTATTTCTTGCATCATCACTAAAAAAAATCTCTTTTGCCATTATTTATCTCCCTCAAATTTACCTAAAACTTCTGAAACTTCCATAACTAAATATTCAACTGCATCTAGTGTAACTAAAGCAGTTCTTGCATATTGGCCATAAACAACAGTATCATCAACACATACATCTTTTACATCAGGTCCAACTGAAACTACTGTAGCTTGAGTTGGTTTCTCTTTCGATGCATTATCTGGTATAATTATACCACTTGCAGTTTTTGTTTCTAATTCTTTTACTTTTACCAATATTCTATCACCTAATGGTTGAAAATTCATATTTAATTCCTTTTGTTTTTATACTTAATTAGCACTTGTACTAATCAAGTGCCAAATTGTATATTATTTTTTACTATTTGTCAATTAAACTAAACTTAAATTTTATATATTTTAATATAAAAGATGTTACACTATATTTATAAAAACATATAAGGATAATTATATATGGATAATACATATTCATTAAATATTGAAAGAGCAGTATTATGCTCTATTTTTTTTGACCAATCTATCATAGAAGATATTTTGGGGGTTCTAAAATATCAAGATTTTTATAATCCTGCACATCAAAAAATTTTCGCAATTATGGAGGAATTGAATAATAAAGATATCCCTTTAGATGAAGAGTTTATTCGTAAAAGACTAGTAAGTACTGATGTTACAGATAGTAATTTAATTGAGATATTATCTGCAAATCCAATTTCAAATACAATGGCTTATGTTAAAGAGATAAAAGACGCAGCTATCAAAAGAGAATTAGTGTCGTTAGCTACATTAATAAAGAAAACAACATTAGAAGAAAATTTAAGTGCTCAAGAATCAGTAGATAAAATACAAAATGAACTATATAAGATAACATCAGATAGTAATAGTAGCGATTTAAAGAATATGGAACAAATTATTGTTGCTACAAAAGAGCATATAAAAGAGATACAAAGCAGAGGAACTACATATCTTACTGGCCAAACAACAGGTTTTTATTCATTAGATAAAAAAACAACAGGTTTTAATCCAGGTGATTTAGTTATTATTGCTGCTCGTCCTGCTATGGGTAAAACTGCTATTGTTTTAAATACTACATTAAAAAATCTTGAGAAAGGAGATGGAGTTATATTTTTCTCTTTAGAGATGCCAGAAACACAACTTATGACAAGACTATTAAGTATAAAAACAGGGATACCTCTACAAAATCTTAGAAAAGGGGAACTTGATCCAACACAAGCTAAACTTTTAGAACATGCTTTTAAAGAGATGGAGAATAAAAAGCTTTTTGTAGATGATAATGGAAATTTGAATATTAATCAACTTCGTGCAAGAGCTAGAAAAATCGCACAAAATGAAGATAATAATATAAAAATGATTGTAATTGATTATTTACAACTTATGAGTGGTTCAGGTGGAACAGATAGAAGATTAACAGTAGATGAGATAAGTAGAGGATTAAAGCTATTAGCAAGAGAGATAAATATTCCAATTATAGCATTATCTCAATTAAATAGAGGACTAGAAAGTAGGCCAGATAAAAGACCTATGTTAAGTGATATTCGAGAATCAGGAGCTATTGAACAAGATGCTGATATTATAGCTTTTGTTTATCGTGATGATATTTATAAAGAGAGAGATGAACAAAGAAAAGAGAAAGAAGCATCTGATAAAGGTGAAACATATAAAAGTGCTTTTATAAATAAACCTATTGAAGAAGCTGAAATTATTATAGGAAAACAAAGAAATGGTTCTATAGGAACTGTTAAATTAGACTTTCATAAAGAGTTAACAAAATTTGTAGACAAAGATATAGGAAATGGTTCTATGCCAGAGATAACAACATTTGATGAAAAAGAAACAAACATAGATATATCAGAAATCATGGATGATGATACAGAACCATTCGAATATGAAACTCAAATAGATATTCCAGATATATTTTAATTTTTATAAATAAAGAATCTTAAACAGATTCTTTATTTGTTCAATTATTTAGATAAAGCTTTAGTAACAGCTTTTCCAATTTCAGCAGGTGAAACAACAACAGTAACTCCAGCTTCTTCAAGAGCAGCCATTTTTTCTGCAGCAGTACCAGCACTTCCTGAAACAATAGCTCCAGCGTGACCCATAGTTTTACCTTTAGGTGCAGTTTGTCCAGCAATAAATGCTACAACTGGTTTTGTAACTTGTTCTTTTATTAGTTTAGCAGCTTGAATTTCAAGGTCACCACCAATTTCACCAATCATAACAATACATTCAGTTTCTGGATCTGCTTCAAACATAGGAAGAAGTTGATTATAAGAAAGACCAATAATTGGATCTCCACCAATACCAACAGCAGTTGTTATACCAAAACCTTCTTGAACAACTTGATTTGTACCTTCATAAGTAAGTGTACCAGATTTAGAGATAAGTCCTACATTCCCTTTTTTGAAAATAGAACCAGGCATAATACCTATTTTACACTCTTCTGCAGTAATAATACCTGGACAGTTTGGCCCAAGTGTTTTCATACCATGTTTAGTTGCATGAGATTTTGCCATTTGCATATCTTTTACTGGTGCTCCTTCTGTAATAATAACAGCAAGTTCTATACCTGCTTCAGCAGCTTCCATTACAGCATCACCAACAAATGCAGGTGGTACAAATATCATAGAAACTGTAGCAGATGTTTCATTTACAGCTTGAGCGACGGTATTAAATACAGGTTTACCTAAATGTACTTGACCACCTTTATTTGGAGTAACACCACCAACAATATTAGTTCCATATTCTATACATTGTTCAGCATGGAAAGTTCCCTCTTTCCCTGTAAAACCTTGTACTATTACTTTTGTATCTTTATTTACTAAAATTGACATTACTATTCTCCTTTTGCCGCTTTAACTGCTTTTGCTGCACCATCACCTAAATCATTACCAACAATTAAGTTTGAAATATTAGCATTATTTAAAATCTCCGCAGCTTCAGGTGCATTTGTACCATCAAGTCTTACAATAACTGGAACATTTACATCTGTTATTTTTGTTGCTTCAATAATACCATTTGCAATTCTATCACATCTTACAATTCCACCAAATATATTAACAAATATAGCTTTTACATTTGGGTTTTTAAGAATTATTTCAAAACCTTTTGCAACTGTTTGAGCATTTGCACTTCCACCAACATCAAGGAAATTAGCAGGTGTTCCTCCCATATGATTAATTGTATCCATAGTACCCATAGCAAGCCCAGCACCATTTACCATACAACCAATCTCTCCATCAAGTGCTACATAAGAAAGTCCATACTTAGAAGCTTCAACTTCATCAGCATCCTCTTCAGTTAAATCTCTCATTGATTCTATTTCAGGTTGTCTTCCTAAAGCAGAATTATCAAATCCCATTTTCCCATCAAGTGCTAGAAACTCACCATTTCCAGTTTTTACAAGAGGATTTATCTCTATCATCTCTGCATCATTTTCCATATATAGTTTAAATAGTTTTTGTGCAAAAGAAATTATATTTTTTTGCTCATTTTTATCAGTAAGACCAAGACCAAATGCCAACTCTCTACCGTGAAAACCCTGAAATCCTACAGCTGGGTCAACAGGGATAGTTACAATTTTTTCTGGCGTATTTTCAGCAACATCCTCAATATTCATACCACCTTCAGTTGAAGCCATAATTAAAGGCATCTCTAATTTTCTATCAAGAACTACAGATAAATATAATTCAGCTTGAATATCAGCACCATCTTCTATATAAAGCTTTTGTACTAATTTACCTTCAGCAGTTGTTTGGTGAGTAACTAAAGTCATACCAAGTATCTCTTTTGATAAAGTTTCAACTTCTTCTAAAGATTTAGCAAGTTTAACTCCACCACCTAAACCTCTTCCTCCCGCATGAATCTGAGCTTTTACAACCCAAACAGGTCCACCTAGAGTTTCAGCTGCAGTAATTGCATCTTTAACACTTTCAACCATTATACCTTTTGGTGTGGGTACATCATATTTAGCAAAGATTTGTTTAGCTTGATATTCATGAACATTCATATTTTCTCCTATGTAACATTTTATTTAACTTTATTGTACAATATACTTATTTTAATATCTTTATCTTTTATAGTATTTTAAAAATATTATTCGCATATGTTACTAAAAGTACCATATACGAATTTATTAACTCGCAAGAGTTGAGCCATCTAGTAATAGATTTTCTCTTATGTTTCTTTTCTTCACATAATTATTTAAACCAATATGATTATTGTAACCTAATAGCTTTGAAATCTTACGAACACTTAAGCCAACTCTTAATAACTCTTCAATTTTATCTCTTTGTTGATCAAATTTTGATTTTTGTATAGTTCCTTTAGGTTTACCTAAAGATATACCATCTAATTTTTTAGCAGTTAAAGCTTCTTTTGTTCTTAAACTCATTAATTCTTTTTCTAAATCTATAGTCATACTTATAACACCCAATATCATTTGTGTTAACATATCATCTTTAGATATAAAATCAATATTTTGCTTTACGCTAATAACACGAATATTGTGATTTAATAATGATTTGATATTTGTTAATATTGAACTTATTGTTCTTCCAAAAATATTTATATTATAAACTAAAACTGTACAGTCTTTTTTACAACTATTTAATATATTAGTTATATGAACCTCTTCATTTGGAATGTTTACTTCAATCTCTATGCTTTTATCTAGTTTAAGATTATTTTGTTTTATATATTCTGCTATCCCAACTATTTGATTATTAGTATAGGTACTATTATTTTTATTTACTCTTATAAAACTAACTACTTTATCCATTTTATTTACCTTAATATATTAAATATTTATACAGAATGTTACACTATTCTTACTTAATCTAAAATTAAGAAATGAATATCAAATATATAAATTAAGTTAAAAGTACTATTTTGATATAATTATTTCTTTATATAGAATTATATACTATAGGAGGTTAATTATAAATAAATATAGATTAATAGTTGGAATAACAGGTGCTTCTGGTGTAAATATAGGTTTGAAATTACTAACTTTATTACCAAAAGAGATTGAGGTATTTGTTGTTTTATCAAAAAGTGCTAAAAATACTTTTAAAAAAGAGAATAAAAGAAAAATTAAAAAATTAGTAAATATAAAATATTTTGATGATAATGATTTATCTGCACCTATATCATCTGGGTCTTTTTTAACAAATACTATGATAATAGTTCCTTGTAGTATGAATACTTTAGCAAAATGTACAGTAGGTATAACAGATACTTTAATAACAAGAGCTTTTAGTGTAATGTTAAAAGAAAAACGGAATATAGTTATTGCACCAAGAGAGATGCCTTTTAATACAATACAATTAGAGAATATGACTAAATTATCTCAATTAGGTATTTGTATATCTCCTCCTGTATTAGGATACTACAGTGAACAAAATAATTTAGATGAGATGGAAGATTTTATAATTGGAAAATGGTTTGATTTATTGAAAATTAAACATAATTTATATAAAAGATGGAGTTGAAATATATGAATAATAAAAAAATAGCAATTTTCTCTGGAACATTTGACCCTATTACAAAAGGGCATTTAGATATATTAAAAAGGGGATTAAAAATATACGATAAGATTATTATATCTATACCTAATTCTAGTAATAAGAAAACTATGTTTAGTTTAGATAATAGAATTAAATTTATTAAAAAAACTACTAAAGGACTAAGTAATATAGAGATAAAATCATTTGATAATTTATTAGTAGATTTTGCTAAAAAGAATAATGTATATAGTATATTAAGAGGGATAAGGGATATAAAAGATTTTGAGTATGAACAAAAAATGGATTTAGCAAATAAATCATTATTTAAAGAGATAGATACTCTATTTTTATTTTCAAAACCAAAACATATATTTATTAGTTCATCTTTAGTTAGAGAATTAATTAAATTTAATGGTAAATTTGAACACTTAGTATCAAAGAAAATAGTTAAATATATAAAAAATCAAAAAAATAAGGAAAAATAATATGTATATAGTTTTAGAAGGTATAGATACAGCAGGAAAATCAACACAATTAGAATTATTAAAAAGTAAACATAAAGAAGCTATTTTCACAAAAGAACCAGGTGGAACAGAGTTAGGAAAGAATATAAGAGATATGGTTTTAAAAGGTGAAGCAAAGTCAAAAGTAGCAGAGATGTTTTTATTTTTAGCAGATAGAGCAGAGCATAGTTTTGAGATATTAAAAAAGAATAAAGATAAAATAGTTTTTAGTGATAGAGGTTTTTTAAGTGGTATAGCATACGCACAAGCACCATTAGAGATAGCAATATCATTAAATATTATGGCTTTAAATGGGATTGTACCTGATAAAATAATAATATTAGAATTATCTAAAGAAGAATTAGAAAAAAGAATCTCTTTAAAAGATAAAGATAATATTGAAAGTAGAGGAGTTGATTATTTATTAGAGACTCAAGCTAGAATGATAGAAGCTATAAAAATGATAAATGATATAAGTGAACATAAAATTGAACTTTTAATAATAGATGCTACTAATTCAATAGAAGATATATCTAATAGTATAGATAGCTTTTTAACTATTTAACTTATAAAATAATTATATTAAAGAGTAAAAATACTCTTTAATATTAAGATAACTTAATTACCCATTTCTCTTTTTCATAATCTCATCAGCAACATTCTTAGGAACTTCCATATATTGATCAAAAATCATAGAGTATGTAGCTCTACCTTGAGACATACTTCTTAAGTCTGTAGAGTATCCAAACATCTCTGCTAAGGGAACTAAAGCAACAACAAGTTTAACACCAGCTCTATCATCCATAGATTGAACTAATCCTCTTCTTTTATTACAGTCACCAATAACATCACCCATATAATCTTCAGGTGTTTCTATCTCAACTCTCATCATAGGCTCAAGAATACAAGCTCCTGCTGCACCTTGTCTACAACCAGCTTTAAATCCCATAGAAGCAGCAAGTTTAAATGCCATTTCAGATGAATCAACATCGTGGTAAGAACCATCATAACAAGTAACTCTAATATCAACTAAAGGATAACCAGCAAGAACTCCACCTACCATCGTTTCTCTACAACCTTTTTCAACTGCAGGGATATATTCTTTTGGAATTGAACCACCTTTAATTTCAGATACAAACTCAAAACCTTCTTCGTTTGTCTCTTCAGCTGTCATAGGCTCAATTTTAAGATAAACGTGTCCATATTGACCTTTACCACCAGATTGTTTAGCATATTTATATTCTTGATCAACAGCATTTTTAATTGTTTCTCTATATGCAACTTGTGGAGCACCAACTTCAGCTTCAACTGCAAATTCTCTTTTCATTCTATCTACAAGAATTTCAAGGTGAAGCTCACCCATTCCTGAAATAATAGTTTGACCAGATTCTTCATCAGTTTCAACTCTAAAAGATGGATCTTCAGCAGCTAGTTTACCTAGAGCAATACCCATTTTTTCTTGGTCAGCTTTAGTTTTTGGCTCAACAGCAACAGATATAACTGGCTCTGGGAAGTCCATTCTTTCTAATACTACTGGGTCTTCTGCATCTGCTAGTGTATCACCTGTAATTGTTGTTTTAAGTCCAACAACAGCACCGATTTCACCTGCATATAACTCAGATACTTCTTCTCTTTTGATAGCATGCATCTTAAGAAGTCTTCCTATTCTCTCTTTTTTCATTTTTGTTGAGTTCATTACATATGTACCAGATTTTAAGATACCTCTATAAATTCTTGTAAATGTAAGTTGTCCAACAAATGGATCTGTCATAATTTTAAATGCAAGTCCAGCTACTTTTCCATCATCAGTTGACTCAACAACTACAGGCTCACCATCTTGTGTCTCACCTTTAATATCTTCAACTTCTAGTGGAGATGGTAAATACATAGCAACAGCATCAAGTAAAGTTTGTACACCTTTGTTTTTAAATGCAGTACCACAAGTCATAGGTGTAACAGTCATAGCTAAACAACCTTTTTTAAGACCCTCTACGATTTCATCTTCAGAAAGCTCACCCTCTTCAAGGTATTTTTCCATTAATTCATCATCAGCTTCAGCAGCAGCTTCAACCATTTTTTCTCTATATTCTTCAGCTTGTTCTTGTAAGTTTGCAGGGATATCTTCAATATGGTAGTTAGAACCCATAGCAGCATCAGCATCCCAAACAATTGCTTTCATTTTAACTAAATCAACAACACCAGCAAAATTTTCTTCAGCACCGATAGGTATTTGAATAGGTATAGCATTTGATTTAAGTCTCTCATTTACTTGAGATTCAACATTAAAGAAATCAGCTCCAGTTCTATCCATTTTATTAACAAAAATCATTCTTGGAACTCTATATTTATTAGCTTGTCTCCAAACTGTTTCAGATTGTGGTTGAACCCCACCAACTGAACAAAATACAGCTACAGCACCATCAAGAACTCTCATAGATCTCTCAACTTCAATAGTAAAGTCAACGTGACCCGGAGTATCAATAATATTTATTTGTAACTCTTCATTTGTTTTAGGGTGTGTCCAGTTACAAGTTGTAGCAGCAGAAGTAATTGTAATACCTCTCTCTTGCTCTTGTTCCATCCAATCCATTGTTGCAGCACCATCATGTACTTCACCAATTTTATGCTCAACACCAGTATAAAATAAAATTCTTTCTGTTGTTGTTGTTTTTCCAGCATCAATATGTGCAGCAATTCCGATATTTCTAAGTCTGTTTAGGGGTGTAGGTCTTCCCATTTTCTAGTTTCCTTTTATTGATATTTATTAAATTTTTGTAATGTTATCTAAATTTAGCTTAAAAACTGTATAGTTAGTAGTCTAGTTTATACCCTATACTATATTCTGTTTTCAGATAAAATGGTTTACTACTATCCCTTTCTATTTTCTTTCTAATATTTTTTATATGGTTATCTAATAGTCTATGGGATTTAACAGATGATATAACATCTGTCAATTTATCTCTTGATATCGTTTCTCCTCTATTCTTTATAAAAAATGATAAAATATCAAATTCTAAAGATGTTAAACTAAGTATTTTATTTTGGAATAATATATTATTATCTATAATTTCAAATATTTCTTTTTTCTTAGAATCTTGAAGTAATATATTCTCTTTTCTACTTAGTAGTGCCCAAATTCTAGCTTCTAATTCTAAAAAGTCTATAGGTTTTGATAGATAATCGTTTGCACCATATTTAAATGCTTTTACTTTAGTAGATGTGTCGTTGTATGCACTTGTAATAATAGTTGGTATTGCTATAAAGTTTTTAATACTACTTAAAAGTTCAAAACCACTAAAATCTGGCAAATTCAGATCTAATAAAAGTAAATCATAACTATTATTTTTAAGATATGATGTTGACTTGATAATTACAGATATTAATATGCCAAAGCTTAATGGTTTAGAGATGATAGGGAAAATAAGAGAAATAGATAATAAGATACCTATTCTAGTTTTATCTGCTTATAATGAATCAGG
>JAYELQ010000180.1:0-9672 GCA_034717655.1 Campylobacterota bacterium | reverse complement strand
AGCTCTATAGAACCAAGGTGAAAACCAAAACCATTCCCCTTCAGTAGCTTCCATCTCTTGACTACTTAAAGCAATAGCTTTAGTAGAACCATTAAATAAAAACTGACTGTCAGCTTTATTCATAGATGTAAAATCCATCTGTTGTGATGGACTTGCACTTGCAACACTTGTAGCTAAGAATAAACTAGCTATAATTAACATTAATTTTTTCATGTTTTCTCCTGAAAATATATTAGATTAGATTAATCAACAATTTGACACAGTAAACGGAATAAGTAGTATACAATACCCCCCCCACTAAATTTTACCTTAAAGTAGAATACTTATTAATTAATATTATAATATTTTAAGTAGCTAATATATAGAAATGAATCTTTAGGCTAAAAAATATATAAAAAACTGTAAATTTTGCCCTTATAGCATAATATGTGATATATAAATACTATTTTCTAACCTCAACTAAATCAAAAATAGTATTCAAAGATTCAATTAGCTCTTTTTTAATATCTCTTTTTTCTGTCCAAGAGATTATTAAAAAACCTTTCTGAATAGCAATTAAAGTATCAACAAAATTCAAACTATCTTTTATTAGTTCATTTTTGGATATACCATCTTCTATAAAAACTGTTAATATATCTTTAAAAAAGTTATTACACTCAAGATTGAATTTTGACATATATATATTTTCACTCCCAAGGTCGATACTAATATACTCTTTATAAAAATTTCTATGTCTTTTATTCCATTCATTATCTACAAGTAAAAAATCAAATAGTTCAAATACTTTTTCCCTTACAGAATAACACTCTTTTATATTTTCATTTAGCTCTTTTTGATAAGAGTATATCTCATTTCTAATAACTTCAAAAATAATATCTTCTTTATTTTCAAAATAATCATAGATACTCCCTTTTGCTATACCTGCTGTTTTAGCTAATTCTGCAACAGTTGTTTTTTTTATCCCTTTTTTTAGTAATAACTCTGTACAAGATAATGCTATATCTTTTCTTTTTTGTAATTTATCAACTATAATTGCCATATTATCCCTTTTTATAAAAAATTAATATTCAAATATCTCTATAAGTATTTTAGATATCTCTATAGATTTATTTATTTCAACCTTACCAATTTTCTTAACTATTCTAGTTTTATCAACAGCTCTAATTTGGTCTAGTAAAACTAAACCATTTGTATCTATAATGTCCATCTTCATTCTCAAGCTCTTTATGTGTTCCACTTTGTACAAGCTTACCCTCTTGAAGTACATATATCATATTTGCATTTTTTACAGTACTTAAACGATGAGCTATAGTAATAACAGTTTTATTATCTAAAATAGGTTTTAAAGCTTTAAATAGACCTATAAATAATTAGACCTAATTTATTTTTACTATATTCAAATAATTCTGAATCAATTATTTTTTTCTTTAAAGAACTAGCATGACGGATAAATATTTTATTATCTTTTTTTATTATTATCCCTGTATGTGTTACATCTAATCCTTTTTTATTAGTATATATCCCTACATAATCTCCATTTTTTAATAATGAGATATCTATATCTTTTGGTTTTATATATGATATAACTCTTTTAACTGTAGGTATCTTTTTTAAATACTTCTCATTTTGATTTAAATACTTAATTGTTTTATTACATCTACCAAGCTTACAAGTTATATCTATAATAGAGTTATTCAAACTCCAATCACTAAAAAAATGATTTCTACTTTTATATGAAATATCACTATTTTTATATCTTGTAGATATTAGCTTTTCTCTAAAGTTTCTTAGGTTATCTGTTTTTTTTAATGCTTCTATAGTATCTATAAATGTAAAACAATCAAGAGCATCAAAATTTATAATTAAATTCTCTTTTGATGTATCTATCTCTTGATTTGATAAACCATTTGAGATATATTTTACTCCCAAAAACTTATCAGTTAATTTTAAGATATTATTTTCTTTAAATATCATTTTATCATCTTTAAATTTTCCAAGATTTATATACTCTTTTGAAAATAGATTTATAGTTAAACATAATATTAAAAAAGTTAATTTCACTTTATCTCATTATTCTTTTTTTAATAAAATTTGGATGAGCATACTCTACTAAACCTGTTTCAAATAATTTTCTTGATATTGAAAAAACATCAGAACTATTAGTAACTTTCACTATTAAAATATTGGTTGTTAAGTTTTTACTACTTTGTATATTAAATCTATTTAATAATTTTTTACAATCTACATCTACTTTACACTTAACTAAGATTTCATCTGTAGTCCCTATTTTAATACCATTTTCTGTTTGAAAATATCTTATATCATCATTTATATCTCTATTTTGAGATACACTATCTAATTGAACTAAAACACCATCTTTATAATAACTATTACTACCACTTAATATAGAAGAGATAAATAGTAATAATAAAATAACTCTTTTTATTTTCATTACAATCCTTTATTTATTATTATGATACCATATCTATGATAAAATATCTAAATAAAAAATCAATCAAATAAGGAATAAAATGAAAATAGGTATAGTAACAGTAAGTGATAGAGCAAGTGCTGGAGTTTATGAAGATATAAGTGGTAAAGCTATAATCTCTACACTAAATGAATATCTAATATCTCCTTGGAGTGAAGTATATAAGGTTATACCAGATGAGCAAGATATAATTGAAAGAACTATTATAGATATGATAGATAATCAAAACTGTAGTTTAGTAGTAACTACAGGTGGGACAGGTCCTGCTAAAAGAGATGTAACTCCAGAAGCTACTGAAAATATATGTGATAGAATGATGCCTGGATTTGGTGAGTTGATGCGACAAGAGTCACTTAAATTTGTGCCAACTGCTATATTATCAAGACAAACAGCAGGATTAAGAGGTAGTTCTTTAGTAATAAATCTACCAGGTAAACCAAAAGCAATAAGGGAGTGTCTTGATGCTGTTTTCCCTGCTATACCTTACTGCTTAGATTTAATGGAACAACCATTTATGGAGTGTAATGAAGATGTTATAAAACCATTTAGACCGAAGTCTAAATAACTATTGACAAATTACTTTTTTTTATATATAATTCAATTAATCTAAATAGTATTAAAAGTCTTTTAGGAGTGATGACCTAATAGTAGGACTTTAAAAGGTAGGTTTAATAAAAACCTACCTTTTTTTATGGGTTCTGTAGGTGGGTGGGAATATCCTATGAAAGGACTTTTATGCTATTAAGATTGATAGTGCTAATATTAATAATTTTAGTTTTTACAACTAAATTATATTAATATAAAAAAAGGGGAATTCATCACTCCCCTTTGCACTATCTCTAAATAAACTAATAAAGAGTTATTTCCCTAATCTAACTCTTACAGACTCTGCATGAGCTGTAAGACCCTCTGTATCTGCAAGTAATGCACACTGTTCACCTATTTCATTTATAGCTTCTTGACTAAAACTAATAATAGAACTCTTTTTCATAAAATTCTCTACCCCTAATGGACTATAGAACTTAGCAGTTCCACCTGTTGGTAAAGTATGATTTGGTCCAGCTATATAATCCCCTATTGGTTCTGGTGTATTTTGACCTAAAAATATGGCTCCTGCATGTTTGATTTTAGGTAAAAGTTCAAAAGGAGATTTTGTCATAACTTCTAAATGCTCTGGTGCTATCTCATTCATAAGTTCAAGTGCTTTTTCCATAGTATCAGTTACTATAATACAACCTCTTTCATCTATAGATTTTTTGGCTATCTCATTTCTACTTAACTCTTTTAGGTAGTTATCAACTTCAATAGATGTTTGATTTGCTATATCTTGTGATGTTGTAATCAATATAGAACTAGCCATCTCATCGTGTTCTGCTTGACTTAATAAATCAATAGCTAAATATTTTGTATTTGCACTCTCATCTGCTAAGATACCTATCTCACTAGGTCCTGCTATCATATCTATATTTACTTCACCAAATACAAGTTTTTTAGCAGTTGCTACAAATATATTACCTGGACCCGTAATAACATCAACTTTCTTTAAAGATTTAGTTCCATAAGCCATAGCAGCAATAGCACTAGCCCCACCAACTTTCATAACAGTTTTGATACCACATAGATGACAAGCTGCTAAAAGTAACTCATTTGGTTCATTATCAGGAGTTGGAGTAGCTACTACTATCTCCTGCACCCCTGCTACAATAGCTGGAATTGCATTCATAAGTAAACTACTAGGATATGCTGCTTTTCCCCCTGGTATATAAAGTCCTGCTCTATCAACAGCTGTTACTTTTTGCCCTAATATAGTACCATTATCTTCATAACTTTTCCAAGATTTTGGTACTTGTTTTTCGTGGTAAGATTTAATTCTATCATAAGCTAAATGTAAAGATGCTCTTAATTTTTCATCTATATTATTATATGCTTTTTCCATATCTTTAATATCTATAAATAAATCTTGAGTATTTTTAGGTTCCCAATTATCAAACTTACTTATATGTTTAATAACAGCACTATCACCATCTTCTATAATCTCATCAATTATACCATTTACAATAGAAGATACTTTTTTGATATCTACTTTTGCTCTTCCTAAAATAGTTGAAAACTCATCTTGAAAGCTTTTATCTGTTGTATTTATTATTTTCATTATTTTCCTATATATTAGTTTATTTTTTCCAAAATATTTTTAACTGCTTTTTTTTCGTCCCAATCTTCTACATTTATAACAATATCAGCTATATTTTCATACTCTTTAACTCTTTGATTATAAATTTTTCTAGCTTCAGTAAGATTATTTAATAATGGTCTTTTTTTAAACTTTTTAGCAGAGTTTGGAGCATCTTTTAAACCTTGAATAATATTATCAAAAGTTGATTGAAGATATATTATTTTACCAATTTTTTTAATATTTGGTTGCTTATAAAATCCACCACCTGTAGATATAATAGAACCTTTAATATTATTTTCACACCATAAAGCACATTTTCTTTCTAACTCTCTAAAATATGGTTCACCATTCTCTTCAAATATCTTTTTTATCTTTTTATTTTCTAAACTTTCAATTAAATCATCTGTATCAACAGCAAAATAATCACTATTTTTAACCAATGCACGAGCTACAGTACCTTTACCTACTCCCATAAATCCTATTAAAATAATATTCCCTTTCATAATAAAACTAAAGTTCCTTTCCATTCCAAAATACTATTTTATCTCTTCCTGTATTTTTAGCTTTATAAAGCAAACTATCAGCTTCAATAACAGCTTCATCAGAAGATTTATATTTTGACCGAATAGTTACACCAGCACTAAAAGTGATATTAAGTTTATGCTCTTTATATATAAATTTATTATATGTGATTAGTTTTTTTATTCTATTTATATAAAAGTATAATTCATCTTCTTTTTCATACCTAATAGCTACAACAAACTCTTCCCCACCATATCTACCAACAATATCAGAATCTCTAGTAAGTTTTAAAATTAATTGTGCAAATGTTTTTAAAACCACATCTCCACCATCGTGACCATATACATCATTTACTTTTTTAAAATGGTCTATATCAAAAAATATAATAGCAAAATCGTGTTTATATCTATCATATTCATCATCTAATCTTTTTAACTCATCTTCATAAGCTCTTCTTACAAGAGTTCCTGTAAGATGGTCTTCTCTATTTTGAAGTTTTGTTTTAGATAACTCATCCTCAAGATGTTTTACTTTCTCTTCTAATAAAGCAACTTCATTTTTATTTGATGAAAAATTATTTGATATAACTTGCATCTCTTTTTCAAGTGTAGTTGTAACATCTATTAATCTTTGTTTAAAGTTATTTAAATTATTTGAGTTATCATCACTAGTAATAGATATTATCTCTTTTTTCATATCTGAAATATTAGAAGAACCTATATTACTACTAGATATTGCATCATTTAGATATTTACTCATTAAAGTTATAAGTTTTGCAATATCTGAAGTTTTTTTAGATAATACTTTTTTATCAACTTCAAATCTTTTTGATATAAACTTTTCCATCTCTTGTTGAATAGACTCTTCAAATATCAAAGATGGAGAATCTCCTATTTTTATAGAAAATGCTTTTAAATCATTATCAATAGTTAAAGCAATAGATGGTTCTAAAGATTTTTGTATCAATTTAGACATCTTATCAACATCTTTATTTTCAACTCGTTGAAGTAAGATATCTATAATATCATATATATTATCTATATTTCTATTAATATTTTTATCTATCTCATTTTTAGATAATTTTGATAAAATCTTTTGAAAATATTCACATTCAGCAACATTTAATTTTAACTTTCTTGAGACATCACAATACTCTTTTTGATACTCACTAGGTTTTATAGTACTATCTTTTTTTTGTAGATTATCAATTGTTATTTTTGATATCTCTTTTAGTTTATTTCTCAAAATTTATCCTAAGTTTTTTTTAACCATCTCATTTATTCTTTTTCCATCTGCTCTACCTTCAACTTTAGCTTTTGCAGACCCCATAACTTTACCCATATCTTTCATAGAAGTAGCTCCAACTTCAGATATAATATCTTTTATAACAATCTCTAACTCTTCATCTGTTAGTTGTGTTGGAAGATATAATGAAAAAACATCTATTTGCTCTTGCTCTTTTGCTATTAAATCTTCTCTTGATGCTTCTTTATATTGAGTTATAGCTTCTTCTCTTTGTTTTACACCTTTTTGAATAAGTTGAATAATATCTTTATCTTCTAACTCTACTCTATTATCTACTTCTATTTGTTTTATCATAGTGTTAATAGCTCTAATAGAATCTCTTTTATTAATATCTTTTGCTCTCATCGCTTCTTTTAAATCTATTTTTAACTTATCTTTTAAACTCATTTTATCACCTTTTGTATATTTAATAGTATTTTAGTCATCATATCTATCCGTTGTTCAAAACTACTTTTTAATGCTCTCTCATTTATAGTGTGGTCACCATCACCAAAAGGTCCAAAGCCATCAAGAGTAATTACACCACAAGATGCAATATGATTTGCATCACTTACACCACCTCTTTGTTCTGTAGGAATTTTCTTATCTACTATATCTTCAAGTTGTTTTATAAAATATAACTGCTCTTTTGTCTCTTCCATAACATCTCTTTGAATTAAACCACTTAAAGTAGATTTTGTTCCATCTACAAAACTTTTATTTGTTATATCATCTAATGCTTTTAATAATCTATCTCTTTCACTATTACTTTTATATCTTATCTCTAAAAGTAATTCACACTTAGGACTAATAGTATTTGCACCTATCCCACCTGTTATTTTACCTACATTTACAGTTGTACCTATATCTAAATTAGTAAGTTTAGTTAACTCTTGTAATTTATAACTAGCTTCAAGATTTGCATTTATACCTTTGTTATAACTAGTCCCTGCGTGAGATGCAATACCATCAATAGTAATAGTATAAGTCCCTACACCTTTTCTACTTGTTACCACTTCAAGATTTTCCCCTGCTGCTTCAAATACAAAACAATAATCATAATTTTTAGCTATATCTAAAGAGATATATTTACTATCATCACTTCCAGTTTCTTCATCTGAAACCATCAAAAAATCTATATTATATATATCTCTATCTTTTTTTAGATTTTTTAAAGCCTCTAGGGCTACTATATTTCCACCTTTCATATCACAAACACCTGCCCCATATACCCAAGTATCATCTTGGGTATATATCTCAAAGCTATCTTTTGGAAATACAGTATCATTATGCCCTAAAAAAAGTATTTTTACACCATCTTTTTTTGGTGTAGTAAAAAGTTTGTGGTCGCCTAAAGTTTCCCGTTTGTATGTAATTGTTTCAAAACCGATATCTTCTAACCACTCTTGCATAACTGCACTTACCTCATCAACACCTTTTTTATTTTTTGTATAAGAGTTGATTTTACAAATTTTTTCTAAATCTTTAAGATATTCCACTTTATTATCCTTTACTCTATTTTATATCTCTACCTCTTGTGTGACCCTCTATTATAAATCTAAGTGCATTTAGTCTTATAAACCCTTCTGCATCTTTTTGATTATAAACATCATCAGCCTCAAAAGTTGAATGCTCTTCACTAAATAATGATTTTGGAGATGTTCTCCCTACAACCATAACATTTCCTTTGTAAAGCTTAAGTCTTACTTCACCCTCTACATGTTCTTGTGTTTTATCAATAGCAGCTTGCATCATCTCTCGCTCAGGTGAGAACCAAAAACCATTATATATAAGCTGTGCATATTTTGCTATCATACCATCTTTCATATGAGCTTCTTCTCTATCTAAACATATAGACTCTATTGCTCTATGTGCTTTTAACATAATAGTCCCACCTGGTGTCTCATAACAACCTCTAGCTTTCATACCAACATATCTATTTTCAACAATATCAATTCTACCAATACCGTGAGTATTACCATAATCATTTAATGTTTTTAAAATAGTAGCAGGTGACATCTCTTCACCATTTATAGATATAGGGTCACCATTTTTATATCCAATAGTGATATATTCTGCTTCATTAGGAGCTTGCTCAGGAGAGTTCGTCCATAACCACATACTATCTTCAGGTTCTGCATTTGGATTTTCTAAGTGTAAACCTTCATAAGAGATATGTAATAAATTTGCATCCATAGAGTATGGGCTTACTGTTGGGTTTCCATCTTCATCAATATGTTTTGCATCTATATTAATACCGTGGTCTTTTGCATAAGCTAAAAGTTTTTCTCTACTATTTAAATCCCACTCTCTCCAAGGTGCAATAACAGTGATATCAGGGTTTAATCCTAAATATCCTAATTCAAATCTAACTTGGTCATTACCTTTTCCTGTAGCTCCGTGAGAAACTGCATCTGCTCCCATCTTATTTGCTATCTCTATTTGTTTTTTAGCGATTAATGGTCTTGCAATTGAAGTACCTAAAAGATATTCACCCTCATAGATTGCATTTGCTCTAAACATAGGGAATACATAATCTTTTACAAACTCTTCTTTAATATCTAAAATAAAAATATTTTCAGGTTTTATTCCATTATCAAGTGCTTTTTGTCTTGCTGGTTCTACCTCTTCACCTTGACCTAAATCAGCTGTAAATGTTATAACTTCTGCTTTATATTCGTCTTGTAACCATTTTAATATAATACTTGTATCTAGTCCACCACTATAAGCTAATACAACTTTTTTTACATCTTTTTTCATTTAATCTCCATTATTGTTTCTTATAATCTATATTATATAATTATTTATATAATAAAATCATTATTACTAAATAAAACAATTTGTATTTTTGATTTATAAATAGTTAGATGAGCACTTTTAAATTAGTTTAAACAAACTATATATCTCATTTTGCTAAAATAATGAACATATAAAATTACTGGAGGGTATTATGCAGTTACAGTTAAATGTTAATGATATTAAAGCAAATATATTTTTAGAGCTTTTAGAAGTTTTTAAAAAAGATAATATGATAAACGACTATAAAGTTATCAATGATGAAAAAACTACATATGATGATGAAGTACTAAATGACTTATCTATGATAGGTGATAGTTTAAGAGATGCAAAAAATGGATTGGGTCATAGAACTTCAACTACATTGACATACTCCCCATAGCTAAAGCAAGGGGATTCTTCCCTT
>JAYELQ010000179.1:0-1918 GCA_034717655.1 Campylobacterota bacterium | reverse complement strand
ATGATATATCTCTACTGTTTTTTCACTAGAAAAAAAATCACTAATCAACTTCCATTTTAATTTAGAAAATTTATAAAAAAAATATTTTTGAGAATTCAATAGAGATGCCTTATTATTTATATCTCTATATTATAACTAAAATATTATAAAATTTTCTTTTTAATAAATATATATAAAATTAATAATGAGTATTTTACTTTACAATAATGGTGGTCACAAGGATTGTACTTTTTTAGAAATATATCTTTTAACATACTATTCTTATCTAAAACTATATTATTAAAATCAACAAATTTAATATCTTTTTGTTTATTACAAAACTCTTTGATTTTTTGATTGAACTTTATCCCTATCTCTATTCTTTGTTTTTGAGATGCATTTACACTAGCTCTTATACCGGATATAGTATCATCACACTTAGTATTATCTTTTACAGTAGCATAAGGGGCAGATAGTACTATTACCTGAGCATAAGAAGTGAGATAGTGAAGATAATCTATATACTTTTTGATACTTTGTTCTAGTATCACTTCTATATCTGTATTTTTTGTTTCGTGTATTTTCCATATACTATAAGCAGTATCTACTTCACCTAAAGATATAATAATTTTATCATAATTATATTTATCTAGTGATTCTTGAAATATCTTATGGGACCTTGTAAGAGAATTATTATTACCTATACCTCTAGCAGTTGCCCCTGGTACATAATTGATAATAAAATTATATTTTAAAATATATTTAAATATTTTACTTTTAAATGGTGCAACATGAGAATCTCCAATAACCAATATATTATTTTTACTATCTATTGTTTTTTTCTTTTGTAATAATATTTCATTGATAGTATCAAATATATCTGATACCCTATTTTTATATGGATTATAATATTTTGTATATAATATATAAGCCCCTGCAAATACCTCTTCTACACTTAATACTCTTTTACCTCTTTTACATTTTGATTTATCTATAGTTATACCCCAACCTGCATAATATGGCATACCATAACACACGCATTTACAGCCAACTATCAGTGCTTCCATCCCCATACCTGATGTTTTTGTATAAACTTTATCAAATTTTTTTAGAAGTGATATAGGGTTTAAGTTTTCAGTTATAACTTTAACTCTTTTATCTAAAGATTTTATATCTATATCTGATGATTTTTTACCACTTAATACATCTGGATGAACTTTAAGATATATACCACTATCTATATTTTCTAAAAGTGCATCTTTTATCATATCTTCTGTAGTAAAATCATCTAACATACCATATTTTAAACTACTATCACCTGCTGTTTGAGCTATAATCAATACTCTTTTTTCATTTTCGTCATCAAAATAGTCTTCTTTTATATCAATAGCATTATTGTATTTTGAGATATGATGAGTTTTTATAAGAGCTATAGCTTTTTTAGCTTCACTTATAAGATTTTCATCACTTTTAAAATCATAATTATTTAAAATGTTTTCAAGTTTTGATGAAGTTGTAGCATCATAATATATACCTATATCATCTTCTACAATACTAAAGGTGGGGCTTTTATCTACTCCTAATCCCATTGACCTTATAAATCCATCTTCTAATAATAGAAAACTACTATTATCTTTTTTTGATAACTCAATAGCTTTAATTCCAGATTTTTTTCTTCCCCAACCATAAAATACTCCACTTTTACCTAAAAGTCTATCTATAATAGAGTAGTATTTGATATCTAAAAAGTTTTTAGTATTTTTTATAAGCTGTTTTGATATTGTGTAGTTTTTCATAGTTTTACTTTAATAATTTCTTTTATATTTTTCAACTATTTTCCTAAAAAATTTATTAACTCTTGAACTTCAATATTAAGTTCATTTAAAATACCATTTAACAATCCTCTTTTTAGATTATCTTTACCATGTATGGGTATTGT
>JAYELQ010000178.1:0-9711 GCA_034717655.1 Campylobacterota bacterium | reverse complement strand
TTTTGATACACTCCATAGGGTTATATTCAGCAACTGGCACATGCTTTAAAGCTGCTGCATGAATAACAAAATCTACATCTTGCATAGCCTCTTCAAGTCTTTTACCATCTCTTACATCACCTATAAAGTATCTCATACAAGGTTCATTGAAAGTTTGTCCCATCTCATATTGTTTTAACTCATCTCTACTAAATATAATTATCTTATTTGGTTTATATTTTGATAGTATTATTTGTGTATATTTTTTACCAAAACTTCCAGTTCCACCTGTTATTAGTATATTTTTATTATTAAACATTTTTATAACCTTTTATTTTCCTACAATTTTTACAAGTGTTTTTGCTGTTTCTTTTTTTAGTTGTTCCGCATTATTATTTTTTGAATAAGTAAAAATATTCTTTGCTATTGTATTTTTTATATTAAAATCATCTGTAATATATTGATTAATTATTTTAAACCAATTCTCAAGCATACTTGATGTTGAATATGTTAGTCTTTCTAATATGGTTTGGTCTTGAATAATTAATTTTGAAAAGAATTGTTTCCATTGTTCAGTTGTCACTTTATCTAATATTTTAAAATTATATTCTTGAGCATTATCAGATCTACCATATTGATTTCCAATAATAGAGATAATAACAGCTTTTAAACATTCTTGAAGTGCAAAATCAGGTATAACAGTACCCATACTATTAAGTTTTTTAGCATAAATTGGTTCATTATAAAAATTATTCATTCCAAAATGTACTATAGAAAATTCTCTTGCAATTTTTTTATAAGTATTAGACCTTGTAGTTTCTGGCACAAAATCATATCCTTGTACAGCATCTAAAATTGTTGAAAATGTTTTAACTGTCTCTTTATGTCCATCAGATATTGCTTGTGCATAAGTTGTACCTATCAATTTTTTATCTTCAATAAAAATTTGTTCCCACAAACTTACTATAAAAATATTTGCATTGTTCAGTACCTTTGATAATTCAGATATATTATTTTCTTTATATGCTGATTTAATTAAACTTAATATTGTACGAATTGTCGTTTTTATATAAAAGTATGGAGAATTTTTTAATATATTTATTTGATTATCAGAATATTGATATATTGTTTCTTTTAATTTATCTCTAAAATCTTTAAATTCTATACTTGATGTTTCAATTTCATTACCTAAAATATATTTTGTAATATCTAAAACAATTCCTAGAGCTTTAATTGGTTCTATCTCTTCATCATTACCTGCTATATCTCTTGATATAAAATGATTTAAAGTTTCATTTGCTTGAACTAATAACATTTTAGCAGTTGTATTTATCATACCTAACTCAAAAGCCAATTCTATCTTTTCTGTATTGGAAAGCTGTTCTAAGGTAGATAAACTTTCTCTATCTGTCATTTCAGCAATAAAATCAAGACCAAAATTTTCTAGTCTATTATCAAGAACCTTCATCGCTCTTGACCATGCATATTCAAGACCCATATCATACATTCCTAATTCAAATGCATTTACTATTTTTTTAGTTTCATTTATATTTAGTGCTTTAAAATAATTAGATAAAGGGACTATGTTCATTTGATCTTTTTTTTCTACTACAGCACCATTGTAAGATTTCCAAATCATTTCGTTGTTAACTTCAACTAATTCATTACTCATTTATTATCTCCTTAAAACTACTATCTCCATCATGTGACTGAAAATATAATCCTTTAATTCCATTTATGTTACTTTTTTCTATACTGTATGCTGCTCTTTTTCTAGCACCACCATTTACAACACTTGTATCTACAGTGTTTTTATCATTATTGATAAAAATATTATATGCAATAATTTCTGCCTTTGTATTTATTATTGTAATACCATCAATATCCAATGCTACAGATAATATTCCCATAAGACTATAATATCTTTGAATTACACTATCATCTTTTGAACAATTTCGTATATAATTATTATATTCATTAAATAGATTAATAGGTTTTTCTAATATTATGCCATTGCTAAAATATTTATCTAATTTTTTATCAGCATCAACAATAACAATAATCGTTCCATGTATTTTTTCAAAAGCTTGAAATAAAAAGTTAGAAAAGTTTTTTATAAAACTTGGTTTATTATTCTCATCATCTATTAAAGATGTGGAGATATTAACTAAATCAAGTACATTACTTTTTCTATTTATTGAAATGTCTTTATCTACAATTGACAAATGTAAATAAAATAATTTATGTGAATTTTGAAATTCTATGATGTCTTTATCTATTTTAGAGATTTCTATATATTTATCTTGTAATACATCAGTTAATCCAACAGATGTAATCCCACTAAAATTTTTATAAATACCAAAAATTAATTTTTTATTTTCGATAGATATAAATATATTCCAAGAATTTTTACTAAATGGAGCGATTGATTTAATGTGTTTTTTTAAATTTAATTTTCCTTCATCTATAGTTATTAATTTTTGAAACAAAAATGTAGCTAATTTCTTTTTAGTTGATTCAAAGTTTTTTATTATTAAAATATTAAAATTTAATTTTTCACCCTCTTCTTCATAATTAAATAATGTAGGAATAAATTCAAAAAGTTGTTCTTGTAGTTTATTTGTACAAATACCATTTTTATCTAAATCTTTAAATTTTTCTTGAAAATTGTTAAAAGTAATTATCTCATTCATTTACATCCTTTTTTAATATTATATCATATATTTTTATTTAATTATATTTCCTAAAAACTGCTTTTACAGGTTCACCTATTAATAACTCTTTTACTTTATTTGATTCTATAGCATAAGATAATACTTTTAATGACTTCTCAAAAGCGTCTATAGTTTGATTTATTTCACTATCTTTATGTGAATAAGATGGCATTATAGCCTGTACTAATACTCCGTGTTTTATCATCTCTTGAGCAAATAGAGTTCTCATATAATCATCTTCAAAATAAAAATATGGTCTACAATCTATACCTTGCATTGAAGTGTATTTATTAATATTTAACTCTTTAACTATTTTATTATAATTATCTTTTATTTTTTTACCTACACTCCATATATATTTTGTAACTTCATAACTGTTTTGATTTAATATCTCTATATTTCTTTGAGCAGCTCTTAAGTGGTGTGTTTCACCCCCATAAGTAGTAGATAATAAAAATACTCTCTCTTTTTTATGTTCCAAACCACCAAGAGACATAATCTCTTTTTTACCAACTAATGCAGATATAGAGAAACCATTTGCCATAGTTTTACCAAATGTTGATAAATCAGGTATAACATCATATAAATACTGAGCACCTTTTGGATGAAACCTAAATCCACTTACAACCTCATCAAAAATAAGAATTATATTCTCTTTTGTACAAATATCTCTTACAGCTTGTAGGTAGCCACTATGTGGCTCTTCTGTAGATGCTGGTTCCATTATTACACAGGCTATCCCATCATCTTTATATTTAGAGATGATATCTTTTAAGCTATCTATATTATTATATTTAAAGTTTTTTGTTTTTTGTTTTGTATCTTCTGTAACACCTGAATTTATATCAGTATTACCTATAAACCAATCATCTATACTAAAAAATGGTTGGTCAAAACATCTTAAAACTATCTCATTTCCAGTATAAGCACGAGCAAGTTTTATAGCAGAAGTTGTAGCATTAGAGCCATTTTTTGCAAACTTTACCATTTGAGCAGATGGAATTTGTTCTACAATTAATTCTGCTAATTCGGCCTCTATAAAAGATGGTCTTATAAAATTTACACCATTATCAAGTTCTGATTTTATAGTATCTAATATCGGTTGATATGCATGACCTAATAATACAGAAGTTAAACCCATACCCCAATCAACAAATTCATTATTATCTACATCCCATATTCTAGCACCTTTACCTTTTACAATAGAGTGTGGTGAAAGTTGTGGAAATTGGTCATCACCTTTACTATATGTATGAGCTCCACCGGGAATTAAACTAGAGGCTTTTTTTCTTAATACATTTGATTTTGTAAAATTATTTATCATTTTCTTCCTTTAAAGATTTTGAATATCCTTCATTTCTATTTATATGGCTATTTAGTTCTAATAAGTTTTGATTTTTTTCTAAAAAAGTTATAATTTCATCAAAAGAGAAACTATTATCTCCAAAATATTCAAATATTTTATTAATCAAAATAAAATCTTCTTTCTCATCAACTGTTAATCTCCAATTTGGATATATAGGTTTTTTATATAACTCTTCTATTTTAAACTCACCACTATCTCTTATATAAGGTGTAACATGCTCTTTTTGAGATAATTTTGTTGCTTTTTTATATGCTGTTGTTAATGCTTTATATGAAAAAATTTCTACATCAAATCCATCTGGATATATAGGTGTTATACAGTTTGAGATATAATCACAATTACTATTTGAAAACTTAACTATTAGTTCGTCTATTATATCACTATCCTTTAAAGGGCAATCACCTGTTAATCTTACTATAATATCTTCATCTTGTAAATTATAGTTAATTAAACAATCGTTAAACCTTTTTAAAACATTATTCTTATCACCTCTAAATAGTTTGAAATTATTATTTAAAATTATATTTGATAGTTCATCATCACTACTATTATCACTCGTTACTAACACTAATTCATCAATTAAATTTGATTTTGAAGCTCTTATGAGTTGATGTATTATCATAGGTTTATTTAATATCTTTTTTAATACTTTTTTAGGAAGTCTAGTAGAATCTGTTCTTGCTTGTAGTAGAGCTATTATTTTTGGTTTCATTTTTACCACATTGTAGGATTATATATATTCTCTTCTATATCTTTAAAATCATTTTTTAAATCATTTAGAATATTAGTATCTAGTTTTATTAAATTATTATATGTTTCAATATTACTTTTAGCTTGTGTTAAGTTATCACAACCAAATAAAATTATAGAGTTAGTTGCTGTTGTATCAACAAAATTTAATGCTAATTCACTTTTTGATATATTTAGTTTTTTACAATAGTTATCAAGTTTTATTAAATAATTTTTTGCATTTAATAAATTTTTTGGTATATCTTTTATATCTAATAGTAATAAACCTTGTAGAAATATACTTCTTATAAATATTAGTTTATTTTTCTCTTTTGCTTTTTTAAACCAATTTTCATTTATAGCTCTTTGGTCAAATATATTAAAAGGTATTTGTATAAAAGTTATAGAGTTGTTTTCTAGTGCTAGTTCAAAATCTTTAGTTGAGTATATAGAAACTCCAAAATATTTTATTTTATTTTCTGATATTAATTTTTCTACTAATAAACTATCACTATTATTCCAATTATATAATAGTTCACTATCGTGAAGTAATAATCCATATAAAGAATCTATCTTTAAGTTTTTTAATGAGTTGTTTAAATTATCTATTAAGTTATTAGAGAATAGTTCTGAATTTAGTTTTGATATAATAAAGTTATTTTTACTATTATCTAATGCTTTACCTAAAACCTCTTCTGCATTACCATAAGCTTGAGCTGTATCAAAACAGTTTATTTTTTTATCATATAAGTAGTTTATTATATTATTAACTTCAGTTTTTAAAACTTGACCATTTTGATTTGCTATACCATAATTTAAGCCAAACTGAACAGTACCTAAAGCTAATTTAGATAATTTATCATTATTGTAATCTATATATTTCATTTTAGTTTTCTATAGTTTTATTTATTTTTTCTAGTAAAATTACATCATACCTTTTACTATTAAATAGGAAATCTTTTTTATATCTTCCTATCTCTATAAAATCATTATTTAAAAAAGCTTTATATGAACTTTGATTACACTCATACATACCACTTTTAACTTTAAATAGACCAAGATAGTTAAAAGCAAACTCTACACCCAAAGAGATACTCTTTGTAGCTATACCTTTTCCAAAATATTTTTTCTTCCCTATAATTAATCCTAAATAACAATTTCTATTAATATAATTAATAGAACCTATTTTTAAATTTCCAATATGTTTATTTTTATAAAATATACCAAATAGATAATCATTTTTAGAATTATTCATATCATTTATATAATTATGTAAAGATTCAATATCATATACTCTAAATTTAGAACTTGTATATTTTACAATATCCCAGTTATTCATCCATTTCATATAAGATTTAAAATCACAATTATCTAAATTTAGTAATTCTATCGTTATATTTTCATTACTTAATCTCATTAAAGTTTCCTAGTTGTTTAATAAACTTATTATATCATATCTTTATATAATAATTGTTATAATCATTTTATAAATTAATAACTTTATTTTAAAGGATAAAAATGCTAATAGCAGAGTTAGAAAAAAATTATCAAGATAATTTACAACTATTTAAAATGTTTATACCTAGTATTTATAAGTTGTTAGAAGAAAATAAAGATGATAGTTATGCAATTGAGATAAATAATGATGATATAAATATATCTAAAGATGGTAAATTAATATATCCTACTAATACGAAAAATTATTTTAATAATCTTTTAAAAAGTTATGATAACAAAGGTGAACAAAATATTTCAAGACATAAAGTAAGTATGGTACATAATGATAATAGTTTAAACTTTTTTGGAGTAGAAACAATACATAAAAAATATCTTTTAAATATTACTAAGAATTATAAAAGTATATTTCATACCTTACCTCTTGAAAAGAGAGAGGTATTAAAACAAGATTTTATATATTCTGGAATAATTTATGGAATAGGTTTAGGTTATCATATAATGCCACTTATTAAAAAATATAAATTTAGACATTTAAATATAGTAGATGTTAGTATTGAGATGTTAAGGGTATCTTTATATACTATAAAATGGACAGAGATATTTCAATACTTCCTTTCTGATAATACAAAATCATTTTCTATTATAGTACAAAAAGATAATGATTTTGATAACCTTAGTAAAATTGTAGTAAAAAAGTTATATGAATATAACCCTTTATCTTATTATAATTTAGGCGAATTTATATCTTATGATGATAAAAAAATATATGAAGTTAAAGCTAAAGTAAAAACTCTTAATAATATAATATTTAAAAATAGAGGTTTTTTTGATGATGAAAAATGGGGGCTACAGCATACTATTAATAGTTTAAAAAGTAATATCCCTATATTAACAAAAAATAGTATTCAAGTAGATAAAAATAAATTTGTTTTTGTTATTGGAAATGGACCATCTTTAGATAGTTATATAAGAATAATTAAAAAATATAGAGATAATGCAATGGTTGTAGCTTCAGGGACAGCTATAAATAGTTTATATAGTTATGGTGTAGTACCAGATATATATGTTGCAACAGAAAGAACAATAGGTATGTACAGTGATATTACACAAAGTTTACCAGAAAAATATATAAGTAAAATAACTTTTATAGGTATGAATACACTTCATCCACGATTATTTGCTCAATTTAAAAAGAAGTTTATGTTTTTAAAGTCTAAAGATACTGGGACAGGTTTTATTAATAATGAGAGATATAGAATATTAAATTATTCAAATCCAACTGTAACAAATGGAGCTTTAAGTTTAATAATATCTTTGGGATTTAAAAATATTTGTTTATTTGGTATGGATTTTGGATATAAAGATAGAAAAAATCATCACAGTAAAAATAGTATATATCTTGATAAATCTCATAAGTATTCTAAATTAGAATTTAAAGATGAGATAGAAGTTGAAGGTGTAGATGGAGATACTATTTATACTCAAGAGATATATAACAATTCGAAAAAGATTATAGAAGAACTTATAAAGAATAGTTCAAAAGATATAAATATATATAATTTTTCTAATGGAGCAAAAATATATGGAACAAAAAGAGTTATAAAAGCAAAAGATATAAAACTTCATAAACAAAAAATAAATAAAAAGAAAATTTTTAAAGAGATAACTAAACAGTTTATTTTGTATGACAATGATATTATTATAAATTATAAAAGTATTAGTGATAAAATAAAAAATTTACAGAACTTAATAGAGAAGCATAATAAAAAAGATATAACAGTATATCAATTATTTAACTTATTTGATATTTTTTACAAGTCATTTTTAGATGAGTTTAGTGATAAGAAATTAAAATATATAATAACATTATTAACGGGTTCTATAGAGTCTATAATATCTAGTGTTTATACTTTTATTTCAAGAAAAGAATACAATAAAGATGTGTCAACTTTTATAAATATATCATTAAAAACTTTTATAGAACTTTTAGAAGATGTAAAAAATAGCTTTGTAAATATAGAAAATCATATAGATACACCTTTTAAGTGGAGAGAGCAGTAATGGTAGAACAGTTAGAAAAAAATTATCAATATAACTTAAAAGTATTTAAGGCATATTTACCAGATATTTATAAACTATTAAAAAAGAACCAAGATAATAGTTATTCTATAGAGATAGAAAGTAGTGATATAAATATCGCTATTGATGGGGAACTTTTATATCCTAAAAATACA
The DNA here is from genome assembly GCA_034717655.1 of Campylobacterota bacterium. GTDB lineage: Bacteria > Campylobacterota > Campylobacteria > Campylobacterales > Arcobacteraceae > JAIOSF01. The sequence goes on along the minus strand of JAYELQ010000178.1, from coordinate 1,231 downwards.
CAAAACTATTTTAATAATTTAATTAATCATTATATATTAAAAGGTAATAAATCTCTTTTAAAGTATCAAATAGGAGTACTTTTAAATAATGATAGTGTAGAATGCTTTGGAGTAGAAACTATTCATAAAAAATATATGCTTAAAATAACTAAAGCATATATAAAAACATATAAAAAATATCCTATTATAAATGAAGATATCTTACCTAAACATAATAATTTTTATAGTGCTATAATATATGGGATAGGTTTAGGGTATCATATATTACCTTTAGTAGAGAAATTTAATATTAGACATTTATATATAGTAGATAGAAGTATAGAGATGTTAAGGGTCTCTTTATATACTACAAACTGGTATGAAATTATTAAATATTTTAAAAAAGATAATTATAGTTTAAATATAAGTATAGATAAAAATGGGAATAGTAAAGAGTTAAGTAAAAAAATATTAACTAATATATATGTTAAACAACATTTAGCATATTATAATATGGGGGAGTTTATATCTTATAAAGATGATATATTATTAGATATTCAAACTAACATAAATAATAATATAAGTAACTATAATGGGACTTTTAAAGGGTTTTTTGATGATGAAAAATGGGGACTACAACATACTATTAATAGTTTAAAAAGTGATATTCCTATATTAACAAATAATAGTATTCAAGTAGATAAAAATAAATTTGTTTTTGTTATTGGAAATGGACCATCTTTAGATAGTTATATAAAAATAATTAAAAAATATAGAGATAATGCAATGGTTGTAGCTTCAGGGACAGCTATAAATAGTTTATATAGTTATGGAGTAGTACCAGATATATATGTTGCAATAGAAAGAACAATAGATATGTTTAGTGATGTTACAGAAAACCTACCTAAAGAATATACAGATAAAATTACTTTTATAGGTATGAATACACTTCATCCACGATTATTCGCTCAATTTAAAAAGAAGTTTATGTTTTTAAAATCACAAGATACTGGGACAGATTTTATTAATAATGAGAGATATAGAATATTAAATTATTCAAATCCAACTGTAACAAATGGAGCTTTAAGTTTAATAATATCTTTGGGATTTAAAAATATTTGTTTATTTGGTATGGATTTTGGATATAAAGATAGAAAAAATCATCACAGTAAAAATAGTATATATCTTGATAAATCTCATAAGTATTCTAAATTAGAATTTAAAGATGAGATAGAAGTTGAAGGTGTAGATG
>JAYELQ010000177.1:0-1939 GCA_034717655.1 Campylobacterota bacterium | reverse complement strand
AAAGCATTAGATGGACATAAAGCATCAGAGCATTATAAAATATATAAAAGTAGTTATGAACAATATACAATAGATAAGTATAGTGATGAGTTAGACTTTTTGGTAACAATAGACTAAATATGGATAATTTATATGATGATAACATAGCATCTAATTTAGATGATTTAGGGCTTAGAGTTTATACTTCAAACCTTTTAGGTAAAAGTGATGAGTTAGTTTTACACGGTGGTGGAAATACATCTGTAAAAAGTGTAGTTGATGGTGAAGATATATTATTTGTCAAAGGTAGTGGATGGGATTTGGTTTCTATTGAAAAAGAGGGGTTTGCTCCTGTAGAGTTAAAGTTCTTGCAAGATGTAGCAAGAGTAGATGAACTAAGTGATACAAATATGGTAATAGCTCAAAAAAAAGCTATGATAGATAAAACAGCCCCAAATCCATCTGTAGAAGCGATACTTCACGCTATAATCCCTTTTAAGTTCGTTGACCATACACATAGTGATGCAGTTGTAACTATATCAAATAATATAGATGGAAAAGAGAATATAAAAAGTATCTATCCAAACTTTTTAATTGTAGATTATATTATGCCAGGGTTTATATTGGCTCATAAGGTATGGGAGTTAACAAAAGATTTAGATTGGTCAGAATGTGAAGGGATAATACTACACAATCACGGTATATTTACTTTTGATGATGATGCAAAGAAATCTTATACAAAAATGATAGATGCAGTTAGTTTAGCTGAAGAGTTTTTAGAAACTAATGCACCTTTGAGTATAGAGAAATATATCCCTAGATTTTCTTTAGATATAGATATACTTCAAGAGTCTATAAATAAAGCAAAAGGTTATGATGTGGTTATGAAAGTAAATCAATCACCATTAGCTTTACATTATACCTCAAGTAGAAACTTAAAACAATTAGCTTCAAGGGGTGTACTTACTCCTGAACATATAATAAGAACAAAAAGAGTACCACTTATATTAGAAGATAATAATATTCAAAAAGCTATGCATAGGTATATAGAAGATTATATAGAGTATTTTAATGAGTTTAAGAGTGATGAGGTGATGTTAAATCCTGCTCCTAATTATGCAGTTGTTAAAAACTTTGGAGTTATATCTTTTGGGAAGAGTGAAAAAGAGGTTAATATTATAGATGATATTATATCACATACTATAAAAGCAGTTTTAAGGTCTGATATTTTAGGTGGGTATGAGAGTATTAGTTTAAAAGATAGTTTTGATATGGAGTATTGGGAGTTAGAGCAAAATAAGTTGAAGTAAGGATAGTTAATTGGAAGCAACAGTATTAAAACTATATGAGTATTTAAATCAAGATAAAATCGATAAAATACCAGTTTATGAAAATTTTATGGTATTTATTTAGAATATACATATAATAAAAACAAAATCTTATTTTAGATAAAATTCTGAACTATCATATATATGTGATAAAATGATAGTATTTAAAAATATGAAGGCAGTAATAATGTTTAAGAGATTTTTTAATAATAAAAAAACAGGTATTAAGTATCATAATGAGAAGAATGAAGTAGTAATAATTGATGAAAACGATATAAATAAAATTGATATTTATGGATATACACCATTAATATCAACTATAAGAAAAGGTAGTTTTGAACTTATAAAACAAATAATATTAAATGGTGCTAATATATATCAAGAAGATACTAATAACTTTACTCCATTAATGACTGCAATTTATACCAATAAATTAGATTCAATTATTTTTCTTATTCAGAATCGAATTGATATCAATAAGGAAAATAGTGGAGGTCATACTCCTTTATCATATGCTATTGTCCAGAATAAATTAGAAGTTATTAAAATATTAATAGAAAATGGTGCTGATATAAATAGTGAAAATATTGGAGCCAGTCATTCTTTATTACTCTATGCTATTCAGGAAAATA
>JAYELQ010000176.1:0-1960 GCA_034717655.1 Campylobacterota bacterium | reverse complement strand
ATAAAAGAAAATCATACTAAATCAATGGAAAAGTTACAAAATATATTTATGCAGAAAATGATGGAATATGAAAATGCAATTCCTAATAATGATAGAAATGATGATATGACTATTATAGCATTTGAAATTGATAAACAATCTAATTAAGAGAAGATAAAATATAAATTATGTTAAATTAGGGTATAATTCAAATTAATTAATTAAATAAATAATTTGGAATAAATATGAAACAATACTTAGCATTAAAAGCAAGTGCAGGGAGTGGTAAAACATTTGCTTTAACTGTAAGATATATATCTTTAATGTTATTAGATGCAAAACCTACAGAGATATTAACTTTAACATTTACAAATAAAGCAGCATCTCAGATGTCAAGTCGTATATATGAAACTTTAATATCTTTAGGTGATGATGAAAATATATTAAAGGCAATTATAAAAGAGATAAACTTTTCAAAAGATGAGATATTAGATAAAAAAGATATATTAATAGATAAGTTTATAACATCTGAATTATCTATTTATACTATAGATAAGTTTGTCAATAAGATACTTAGAGAGTTTAGTGGATATATTGGTATTAATGATGATTTTGATATTAAGTTTGATGATGAAGAGCTTTTGATATATAAATTTTTAACTTCACTAGATGATAAACAGTTTAACTCATTAACAAATTTTGCACATAATGAAAATAAAAAGCTAGATTCTATAGTTGAGATATTTAAGCTATTAATAGAGAAAAATATAAAATATAAAGGGAGTGACTATAGCTATGAGAGTTTTTTAACTGTACAAAAAGCCATTTTAGATGATGCAAAAGAGATAAAAGATTTTATAGATAAAAATGAAGATGTATCAAAATCAGCTTATAATGCAGTTAATTTTCATAATATAGATGAGCTTTTAGAAAAAGGTAAAACTTGGCTTACAAAAGATAGCTTAAGTGAGTTTTCATATTTTAAAAAAGCAAAGCCACCTGCCCATTTAGATATAAAACTAAGTGAGTTACAAAAAAATATAAATCTATATTATGTTATACAAGAATCTTTTACTTTAAAAAATCTTTTTCATATATTTAATGATTTTAAAAGTTTTAGAACATCTTATAATAAACAAAGAAACTCTTTAGAGTTTAGTGATATAACAAACTTAGTTTATAATCTACTTGAAAATAATATAGATAAAGATTTTTTATATTTTAGATTAGATACTAAATATAATCATATATTAATAGATGAATTTCAAGATACAGCTACTTTACAATATAAAATATTATACCATTTAATAGAGGAGATTATATCAGGTTCTCCAGAAGTTTATAAAACATTTTTTTATGTGGGAGATGTGAAGCAATCTATTTATAGATTTAGAGGTGGTACAAAAGAACTTTTTGACTATGTTGCAGAGATATTTAAACCAAATTTAGATGTAGAGCTATTAGATACAAACTATAGAAGTAGTAAAAATATTGTAAATTTTGTAAATAAAACATTTTTATCATTAAAAGATTATGATTATAATGAACAAAAAATCCAAGGTGATATAGATGGATTTGTTGAAGTTACAAGACTTGGATATGATGAGAAAGATTTTTATAATGAGATATATCAAAAAGTTATAGAGCTGTTAAATAAAGGGATAAAACCATCAAATATAGCTATATTAACATATACAAATAATGATGTTTTAAATATCCACGAATATCTAAAAAGTAAAATACCAACTTTAGAGATAGTTACTGAGATGACATCAAAATTAATAAATCAACAAAATGTAAAAGCTGTTATAAATGGTATAAAATATCTATATTTTCAAGAAGAGATATATAAAACAAATTTTAATAGTTTAGTTGGATATGATTATTTTAAAGATTTTGAATTTTCTATAGATATTAAAAGATTTGATATTACTACTGTTGTAAAAAAGTTAACTATATAGACTTATTTGCTGGTTGTGGT
>JAYELQ010000175.1:0-1963 GCA_034717655.1 Campylobacterota bacterium | reverse complement strand
TAATAATTCAAGAAAAATGATAGAGGAACTTATAAAAAATAGTCCAAAAGATATAAAAATATATAATTTTTCTAATGGGGCTAAAATAGAAGGGGCAACAAGAGTTATAAATCCAAAAGATATAAAACTTCATAAACAAAAAATAGATAAAAAGAAAACTATTAAAGATATATCAAAACAATTTCTTATATATAATAAAGATATTAAAATTAATTATAAAGATATAGATAGAAATATTAAAAAATTACAAAACTTAATTAAAAATAGTGATATAAAAGAGGCTTATGATATTTTAATACTATTTGATAAATTTAATTCTTTATTAACGACACTATTTCAAGAAAATAAATTTATAAAAAGTATGTTAATAGGAACACTAAGTTTATATTTTTCACAAATATATTCATATTGCTCTATATATGAGATATCTAACAATAAAAATAAAGAGTTTTTATCTAAATCAATAAAAATTTTAAATAATACTTTAAAAAGCATAAGATATGAGATAAAGAGAATAGAGTTATATATAGATACACCTTTTATATGGAGTAATTAATGGTTGAAGAATTAAAAAGAAGTTATAAAAATAATTTAGAAATATTTAAAAAATATTTACCAAATATTTATAAAGTGTTAGAGCAATATTCAAATAAGAATTATGAGTTAAGTATCAATAAAAATGATATAAATGTATTAAAAGATGGAAAAGATATTTACCCTGCTAATACAAAAGAGTATTTTAACAATCTTGTTAATAGTTATGAGATAAGGGGAAATAAAAATATTTTAGAATATCAGATGAAGTTTTTAAAAGAAGATACTAGCAGAAAGATTTTTGGAATAGATATATTACATTTTAAATATCTTACAAAAATGAAGGAAAATTATAAAAATACTTTTAATCATCTACCTTTTGAAAAAAAAGAGGAGTTAAACCAAGATTTTATATATACAGGAATAATTTATGGTATAGGTTTAGGGTATCATATAATGCCTCTTATAAATAGGTATAACTTTAGAAATTTAATATTAGCAGATATAGATATAGAGATGTTAAGAGTATCTTTATATACTCTAAATTGGATTGAGATTTTACAATATTTTGCAGATGATAATACAAAATCTTTGTTTATATCTGTACAATTACCAGATAATCAAAATGTTGTTAAAGATGTTATTTTTTATGATTTATATAATAATCATCCTTTATCTTATTATAATTTAGGTGAATTTATATCTTATGCAGATGAAAATATAAATAGATTAGTTTATCAATTAAGGTATGATATTAATAATAGATTAAATGGTATAAAAAGAGGTTTTTTTGATGATGAAAAATGGGGATTACAACATACTATTCATAATATAAAAGAGAATATACCTATATTAACAAATAATAGCATTCAAGTAGATAAAGATAAATTTGTTTTTGTTATTGGAAATGGACCATCTTTAGATAATTATATAAAAATCATTAAAAAATATAGAGATAATGCTATAGTTATAGCTTCAGGGACAGCTATAAATAGTTTATATAGTTATGGAGTAGTACCAGATATATATGTTGCAATAGAAAGAACAATAGGTATGTTTAGTGATGTTACAGAAAACCTACCTAAAGAATATACAGATAAAATTATTTTTATAGGTATGAATACACTTCATCCACGATTATTCGCTCAATTTAAGAAAAAATTTATGTTTTTAAAAGCACACGATACAGGAACAAACTTTATTAATAACTCTAAATATAAAATATTAAACTATTCAAATCCAACAGTTACAAATGGAGTATTAAGTTTAACTATAGCTTTAGGGTTTAAGAATATTTGTTTGTTTGGTATGGATTTTGGATATAAAGATAGAAAAAATCATCACAGTAAAAATAGTATATATCTTGATAAATCTCATAAGTATTCTAAATTAGAATTTAAAGATGAGATAGAAGTTGAAGGTGTAGATG
>JAYELQ010000174.1:0-1966 GCA_034717655.1 Campylobacterota bacterium | reverse complement strand
TTATGACAAAAGAGCAAGAGTTAGAAAGATTAAAAAAAGAAGTAGCATTTATAGAAAATGATAAAAAAGAGGCTTTGAAGATTTTAAATAATTTAAAAGGAGATACTCAAATATATAATGATAAAGATATTAAAAAAAGTGATATATCTCTATCTCAAGAGCAATTAGAAGCTATAAATTGTAATGATAAATATATTCTACTAAAAGCTAGAGCAGGGAGTGGAAAAACTTTAGTTGTTAGTGAAAGAATTAAAAGGTTACTTAAAAATAATACTAAGGCTTATGAATTACTGATTTTAGCATTTAATAAAGATGCATCTAAAGAGATAAATAATAGAGTTCATCAAAACTTTGATAGAGCCAAAACTTTTCATAGTTTTGCTAGAAGTTTGATAAAAAATCAAAACTTAGATATTCTTGGTAATCAAGATGATTTCATACAAAAAATAGTGATTGAAAATAAAAATAAGTTATTTGATTTTGATAAAAAAATAAAAACTGAATTTAATGAATTAGAATTAAACTTATCTATTGATGAATTTGTAAATTATATTAGAAATAATAACACCTTAACTTTTAAAGGAACTAATATAAAATCAGAACATAAATCTAATGGAGAGAAGTATATCTCTGATTTTTTATTTGAAAATGATATTGAATTTGAGTATGAAAAAAGTTTTAATTGGAATGATAAATCTTATAAACCTGATTTTTCTATTTTTGCAAATTCAGATAATAACCCAAATATTATACTAGAGCATTGGGGAATAAATGAAAATAATCCTAATTCAAAAACACCAATTGGTTGGAAGAAAAGTTGGCAAGAGTATAAAGATGAGATGGATAGAAAAAGTGAGTTTTGGAAAAATAGAAGTGAAACTTTTATAGAGACTTCAATTAATGATTTTAATCCTAAAGGAAAAGAAAGTTTTTTAAATAAGTTAGAAAATAAACTTCAAAAAGTAGGAGTAAAATTAAATCAATTATCAAATGAAGAGATTTATAAAAGATTAAAATTTAAATCTATTTTAAATATCACAGAACAGATTAGAAACTTTATAAATAGTGCAAAGCAACACGATTTAACACCAGATAAATTAAAAGAGAAAATTGAAGATTATAGAGATAATAAAGAGTTATATAATTTCTATATTTTTGCAAACTTTATTTATAGAGAATATGAAAAGAAATTAAAAAAGGATAATTTAATAGATTTTAATGATATGTTGATTTTAGGAGAAAGAGATATGACTATAAATAGTATATCAAAACTAAAACATATTATGATAGATGAGTTTCAAGATTTTAATCTACTCTTTTATAAATTAATAGATAAAATTAAAAAATTAAATCATAAAATAAATATCTTTGTTGTTGGTGATGATTGGCAAGCAATTAATAGTTTTGCTGGAGCTGATTTAAAGTATTTTAATAATTTTAAAGAATATTTTCATAATTCTACTTATAAATCAATGCTTACAAATTATAGAAGCTGTAAAAATATCGTAGAGTTTTCTAATAATATTTTAGATGGTGAAAAATCAATATCTAATAAAGATGGTGGTGAGATATTTTTTAGTTCTACTGTTTGTAAATATAAAAATATAGAAGATATTTATAATAAAAATCAAGATAAAAAAATAGCTGTGTTATTTAGAACAAATAATGAATTAAATTCTTTAGCTAAAATAAAAAATATAAAATACGAAACAGTACATAAATCAAAAGGACTTCAATGGGATATAGTGATTATTTTTGATAGTTCAAAGTTTGATGCTTCGCATCCTGATAATAAATTATCTTCTATTTTTGGAAGAACTGACAAAGATTTTGTAGCAGATGAAAAAAGATTATTCTATGTAGCAGTAACAAGAGCAAAAGAGAAGCTTTTTATATTTAACAAAAATAGTTTTTTTGATAATAAGAATTTAGAGAGATTTAAAATATGAGTATAGATAAAGAGATT
>JAYELQ010000173.1:0-9927 GCA_034717655.1 Campylobacterota bacterium | reverse complement strand
TTAGCTGATTTTATACATCTTTTTTTTTCATCTTTACTAAGAAATTCATCTTCTTCTAAAAGCTCCAAACAACCAATAACAGCTGTCATTGGAGATTTTAAATCGTGTGTTACCATTGATAAAATTTCATTGTATTCATTTTCTGTTTTCATAATAATATTCTATATAACAATAGTTACTAATAGATTACAAAGAAAATAAATATATATTAATTTAACAACAGATTAAGTAATAAGATATTATAATTTATTATAAATGACTAGTAGTCATTTATAATAAAAGGGGTAAAAGTTGTTAAAAAAAAGGATATTACAAGGTGTGTTTTTATTACCTTGTACAATAGTAGCAGAAGATTTAGTACAAATATTAGATTTATCATTAAAAAATCAACTTATAAAATCAACAAGTTATAGTATTCAATCTTTACAAAGTAATTATGAGAGTGTTAAAAATAGCTATATGCCAAAAGTAACTATCGGTACTACATTTAGTAATAGTAATCAAGAAACAATAACTACACCTAGTAACTCTTTAGTATCTTATGCAAATATAAACTATACTTTATATGATGGTGGGGCTAAAACTAATAGATATAAATCTTTTGAAGAGGATATAAAAAGTTCAAAAGAGAATCTAAACTCATTAAAAAATAAGATATCATTAGAAGTTATAAACTATTATTTTTCATATCTATCTTTAATATCATCAAAAGAAGCTAAAGAGCAAGAGATAAATACTCTAAAAGCTGAACAATCAAGACTAAATAAATTTTTAGAAGCTGGTACTACTACAAGTGATGAAGTTGATAAAATAACTTCAAGGGTTCAAAATGCTAAAGTTATATTAAATGAATTAGAGTTAAATATTCAAACTATCTTACATAATTTAGAATATATTACAGCAAAAACAGTATCTATTACAAAAGGTTCTAAAGTAAAAGGTTATAAAATAAAAGAATTGAGTTTAAAAATAGATACTTTAAGAGCAGATATAAAAGCTATTGAGTTTGAGATAAATAAACTTTTACAAGATGCTAAAGTTAAAAAAAGTTCAAATTATCCTATGGTTAGTTTAGATAATACTTTTTATAACTATAATATGAGTTATCATAATAAAACTTATGATGCAACTGCTATAGATTCTCAAAATATATTTAAATTAAATCTATCTTGGAAAATATTTGATTTTGACACAACTAAAAAATCTTATGAGAGTGCTTATTTAAAATATCAATCTTTAAAATCAAAATATGATTATGAAAAAAACAAAGCATCTGTTGATTTAAAATTATCATTAAAAGCTTATGATATAGCAAAACTAAAAATAAAATCAGCAAAATTAGCATTAAAAGCTGCAAATAGTACTTATGAAACAATAGAAAATAAATATCAAAATGGTTTGGTTGAAAATGTAGCTTATCTTGAAGCATTAAGTGAAAAATATAGTGCTATTAGCTCTTTGAAACAATCACAATATGATTTAGAGATAAAAAAAGCAAATATTATTTACCATAGTGGTAAAAATTTATGGGAGTTTATAAAATGAGAAAAATATTTTTAGGTTTATTTTTCGTATCTATTACTTTATATGCAGATGAGATATATGCTACATTTAATGTAGAAGCTAATAAAAAAGCAAATTTAGCATTTGATACAAGTGGTATAGTAGATAAAGTACTTGTAGATATTGGTTCAGTTATAAAAAAAGATGATATATTATTAGTTTTAAAAAATAGCGATTATAAAGCAAAACTAGATATAGCAAAAACATCTTTTGAATATGCAAAAAAAGAGCTAGAGAGACAAAATAAGGTAAGAAGTATAATAGATAAAGCAAAATATGATAAATATAAATTTAATTATGAAAATGCTATAAATCAATTAAACCTACAACAATCTTTATTTGATAAAACTATTCTAAAAGCCCCTTTTGATAGTATTGTTTATGATAAATTAGTGGAAAGTGGAGATGTTGTAAGTGGAGCTATGATAAGAACTATTTTAAAAATACAAAATGAAACTAAAAGAAAGTTAATTTTAGAGTTTGACCAAAAGTATAATAAAATAGTTAAAATTGGAGATAACTTCAAATATAAAATAGATGGTATAGATACAATATATAATGGAAAGATATCAAAAATATACCCTTATTCTGATACAAAAACTAGAAAAATAAAAGCAGAAATAGAGGTAAATAATCTAATGGTAGGGCTTTTTGGTGATGGATATATCACTATTGGTAAATAGGTTTTATTATGTATAAATTTGCAATAAATAGACCAATTAGCACTTTGATGGGTGTACTTACTTTTATAGTTTTTGGACTAATGTCTTATAAAACTATGCCTGTGAACCTTTTTCCAAATGTTGATTTTCCAGTAGTTACAATACAAACAATTTATAATGGTGCAGATGCTTCAACAGTTGAAACAAAAGTAACCGATAAGATAGAAGAGGTTGTAAGTGGAATTGATGGTATTGATAAATTATTTTCAACATCGTATGAGGGGTTTAGTGTTGTTACTATTCAGTTTGAACTATTCAAAGATTTAGATGTAGCTACAAATGATGTAAGAGATAAAATAGGTACTTTAATACTCCCTGATGGTGTTGAAAAATCAACAGTAAAAAAACTTGGGGCTAGTGGAGTTGTAATTAACCTTTTTGTAGCATCTAAAGATGGTAACCCTATTGAGCTTATGAGAATGTCAGATGAAAAATTAAAACCAAAACTTCAAAGAATTAAAGGTGTTGGGGAAGTTAATATTATAGGTTATCAAGATAGAGAGATAAGAATATTTATAGACCCAACGAAATTAAATAAATACAATCTAACTATTAGTGAACTTCAAGGAAAAATTCAAGCAAATAATATCTCAGCAGGAGTTGGAAAACTAATAAATAATAATCAAGAAGTTATATTAAAAGTTAAAGCAGATGCATTAAATATTGAACAACTAAAAAATATCACTATTAAATCAGGTGTAAAGCTTATAGATATAGCTACAATAGAGGATAGTTTAAGTGATACAAATAGTTTTTCATCTTTTAATGGAAATCAAGGTGTTATGCTTGAAATAAAAAAAATATCTGGTGAAAATGTTTTAGATATTATAAAAAATGTAAAAAACATTATGCCAAACTTAGAAGCTATTGCAGGTGATAAATATGAATTACAACTACTACAAGACCAATCAGAAAAGATAAATGTAAATATTGATAATGTAAAGTTTGACCTTATTTATGGTTCTATTTTAGCTATTATTATAGTATTTGCTTTTTTAAGAAATCTAACTGCTACTATTGTTTCTGCTTTAGCAATCCCAACTTCTATTATAGGAACTTTTGCAATTATAGATGCTATGGGGTATGATTTAAATAGACTTACACTTATTGGACTAACTTTAGCTATTGGTATTTTTATTGATGATGCTATTGTTGTTATTGAAAATATTACTAAAAAGCTAGAAAGTGGTATAGAGCCATTTAAAGCATCTTTTGAAGGGATAAAAGAGGTTGCATTCTCTATTTTAGCTATATCTTCAGTTTTACTTGCTGTTTTTATACCTGTTGCATTTATGGATGGGATAGTTGGGATGTTTTTTAACTCTTTTGCTATGACTGTTGCTGCTGGTATTTTTATATCTTACTTAGTTGCTGTTATGTTTATACCAACTATAGGGGCTAGGGTTCTTAGCTCTAAAGAGAGTAAATTATGGCATATAACAGAACCATATTTTTTATTACTTGATAAAACCTATGTAAAAATTTTAAAATTTTTACTTAGATTTAAAGTATTGACTATAATTGCTACTGTTGCTCTTCTTATAGCTTCAACAAAATTAACTGTTGGTATGAGTTTTATGCCTATGGAAGATAATAGTGAGATGCAAATATTTGTAAAAGCACCTGTTGGTTCAAGCTTACCAGATATGAAAAAAAAGATGCAACCGATAATTGATAAATTAAATAAAGATAAAAATATTGATTATACAGTTTTATCTATTGGTTATAATTCAGCAAAAGAGTTACATAAAGCTAAAATATATGTAAAATTAAAAACTAAATTTTTTAGAGATTTATCTCAAGAAGAGATTATACAAAGATATACAAATGAGTTAAAAGATACAAAAGGTATGAAAGTAATAATAGAAAATTTACCACCTTTTGATACAGGAAGTTCAAATTCACCGGTGCAAATAGTAATAACAGGTGATGATTTAAATAAACTAGATAAAATATCACAAAACTTTATGGAAAAACTAAAAGAGATACCATCTTTGACAAATATAGATAGAGATTTTGAATCTGGTAAACCGGAATATAAAATAGATATTATAAGCGAAAATGCAACTAGAGAGGGGGTAAATGCAAGTGATATTGCATATATTTTAACCTCAGCTTATAGTAGTGATAGAGCTATCTCATATTATGAAGAAAATGGTAGAGAGTTTGATATAACACTTAGATTTGAAAATAATTTTAGAAAATCTATAGATGATATAAAAAAACTACAAGTTAGAAATAATGATGGGAAACTTATTAGCTTAGATGGTCTTATCACTATTACTAAAAGTGTTGGAAATGCATCTATAAATAGATTTGACCGTGAGCGAAAAGTATTAGTTACAACAGGACTTTATGGTGAAAGCTTAGATAATATTGTTGTAAAAATGGATAATATTTTAAAAGAGATTTTACCTGCTGGATACAATTATAGATATACAGGTGACATTGAAAATATGAAAGATACAGGGGCTGCATTTGGTGGGGCTATATTACTAGCTATTATACTTATTTATCTTATTTTAGCAGCACTTTACGAATCTATATTACAACCTTTTATTATTATGGTATCTATGCCATTATCTTTTACAGGGGTTATGGTAACTTTACATCTAACTGGAAATGATTTTAGTTTATTTGTTATGATTGGTATTATTTTACTTCTTGGTATGGTTGGTAAAAATGCTATTTTAGTAGTAGATTTTGCAAATCAAGCTATAAAAAATGGAAAAACTATAGATGATGCTTTACTTGAAGCTGGAGAAAAAAGATTAAGACCAATTTTGATGACTACCTTTGCTATGATTGGGGCTATGGTACCACTTGCATTTGGTACAGGTGCTGGTAGTGAATCAAACGCACCTATGGCACTGGCTATTGTTGGTGGACTTGTAAGTTCTACTATACTTACACTTTTAGTTGTTCCTACTATTTATAAGTTTATATATCCTGTTGATAGCTATTTAAGAAAATTTTATGAGAAAGGGGAGATTTAATATATCTTTCATAAGTTTATAAATGATATAATGATTAAAAATATTTTTTAAAAAGGATAGTTATAATATGATTTTAATGATTGATAATTATGATAGTTTTACATACAATATTGTTCAATATTGTCTTGAATTAGGTGCTGATTTAAAAATAATAAGAAATGATGAATTAAGTATAGATGAGATAAAAGAGTTAAACCCTTCAAAGATTATACTATCTCCTGGACCCTCTACTCCAAATGAAGCAGGTATTTGTCTTGATGTTATAAAAAATTTTTGTGACATAACTCCTATTATGGGGATATGTTTAGGACATCAAGCTATAGCTCAAAGTTTTGGTGCAGATATTATTAAAGCCCCAAATATGATGCATGGTAAAACTTCTAAAATAGAGATTTTAGAAAATGATATATTATTTAAAGATTTACCAAAAGAGATGACACAAACAAGATATCACTCTTTAATAGTTGATAAAAATAATCTACCAAATGATATTATAGTTACATCAAAAAGTTTAGATGATAATGAAATTATGAGTTTAAAAATAAAAGATAAAAATATATATGGAGTTCAGTTTCACCCTGAATCTATTATGAGTGAGTATGGTCATAAAATACTAGATAACTTTTTAAAAATATAGATTATGAAACTTAGTAGATATGATTATAGTTTTATAATACTATTATTATCTCATACTATTATACTATTTTATACATCTACACAATTTAGTATATCTTATAGTGAAGCTGATATATTTTTTAATCAAAATAATATATTACACCATATCACTAATTTTTTTACAAATAATTTTGGTAGAGATGATTTTATTTTAAGACTACCTTTTATATTATTTTATATAGCTAGTTCTATTTTAATGTATCTTTTTACAAAACACTATTTTAAACATAAAATAGATAGCTTAATATCTGTTGCTATTTTTATGATGTTACCTGGTGTTAATAGTGCTGGATTATTAATTAATAATTCAATTATAGTTATATTTTGTTTATTACTATATCTTTATATATATAAAAAACAATATAAAATACACTATCTATTATTAATATTATTTCTATTTATAGATAACTCTTTTTCACTTTTATATCTATCTTTAATTATATTCTCTTTTAGAAAAAAAGATAAAATATTATTAATAGTATCTTCTATTTTATTTTTAATATCACTATATTTTTATCCTTTTTTAATAGGTGGTCATCCAAAAAGTTATTTAGTAGATACACTAGGTGCTTATAGTTCTATATTTTCCCCATTTTTATTTATATATTTTATATATGCTGTATATAGAATAGGTATTAAACTTGATAAAAACTTAAATTGGTATATTGCTTCTATAACCTTAGTTTTATCACTTATTTTATCTCTAAGACAAAAAATTGCTATAGAAGATTTTGCACCTTTTGTTATTGTAGCTATACCTGATATGGTTAGACTTTTTATGTTTAGTCTAAGAGTTAGGTTAAAACAATTTAGAAAAATACATTATATTTTGGTTAGCTTTATTATTTTTACATTATCTTTAAACTTATTAGTATTAATACTTAATCAACACTTCTATATTTTTATTGAAAATCCAAAAAACTACTTTGCATACAAGTATCATATAGCAAAAGAGCTATCACAAAAACTAAAAAAATTAAATATCTCAGATGTAAACATAGATGATAAAAAGATGCAATTAAGATTAAAATATTATGGAATTAATAACTCAAAAATAAATTTTATTTCAAAAACACCTACTGATAATCAATATAAAGAACTAAATATAGAATATAGTAATAAATTAATCTCTAAATTTTTTCTTATAAGCAAGATGTAATTTATAACCATTTATCAAAGGGGGAAAAGATGGAGAAAGAACAGGTTAATCCGATGAAAAACACACTTTTCTTAAGTTTTCTATGAAAAATAGATAAAACTTAAATATAAAACCCTTTAAGTAAGGGATTCTACTTGCTATAATCATAATTAATAATTATACTTAAAAAAATATAAAAGTCAAAAAAATGACTCTTTTTTATAGCCTTATATACTTTAGTTAAAGGCTTTATAGCATTTTTTATCGGATTGACCTATAAGATATGTAAAAAGAGATGCACTTAAAAAGATTGTAGCTGCTTGGGTAATTACAGTTCCTGCTGCTGCTACTTTATCTGCTTTAATATATTTTATGATTAGAGGTATAGTTTTATAATATTAATATTATAAAACCATAATAGAAAAAGCTCTTTATTCTTCTAAAGAGCTTTTTTCTTTCTTTTCTATTAAATCATCTACTATATTTTTTAATTTATCTACTTGAATTGGTTTTAAAAGATAATTAACAGCACCACTTTGAATAGCTGTTATAACTTTTTCCTCTTCTCCGTGAGAAGTAACCATAATAACTTTTGCTGCAGGGTGGAAATCTATTATCCCTTTAACAGCATCTATACCATCTTTTATACCTCTTTCTGAAGGCATTGTTATATCCATTGTTACAAAATCGGGTAACTCCTCTTTATAAGTTTCTATACCTTCATAACCATTTTTAGCTTCTGCTATAACTTCATGCCCTAACTCTTCTATTATATTTCTTAAATTAATTCTCATAACTTTTGCATCATCTACAATTAAAAAACTTGCCATATTTTTCCCTTTTTAAATAAAATAACCTAAAATCATCTCTTCTTTATTATGAATGATTTTACATATATATATTGTATCATACCTCTTTTTTAGTAATTTGTTTTTATCATCTACTAAAGTAGGTGTTGATATCTCTAACTTACCACCATCTTTTATAATATCAATTTGAGATATTATATTTCCAACTACTATATTAAGTGTTTCAGATAAATTTTCAGCGGATAACTCATCTAATACATCTTTTGAAACATCTCCATAAATAGCACCTTTAACCATCTCATTTGCAAAAGAGTTATCAACACTCATAAACAAAGTACCTTTTAAATCCAAAGATAAAGATATAAAACTACTTAACTTTTTATATTCTATAAAATCAACTTGTTTTATATGAAAATTGTTTTCAACACTTTTCATACCTAAATCCTCAACCAAATAACTAATTGTTCTAATAGCTAATTTTTCTAATATTTTACTATCTAGTTTCATATTATCTCCTACGAATGTATTATTATAAAATTTTAATTAAACTTTCCTTATAATCTAGAATAAAAATAATTTATGATATAATTCAAAATAAACAAAAAAACAAGGATATAAAAATATGGAAAATTTAATAATTGAAGAAACAAAATATACACCAAATATAAACTTAGATTTGTCTGGAACTATTAGTTTAGTTGGAAAATCATACCCTGAAAATACTTTTGATTTTTATGAGCCAATGATGGCTTGGGTTAAAGAATATTTTGAAACTAATGCTCAAGATACAACAATAGTTAATTTAGAAATCACTTACTTTAATTCAAGTAGTTCAAAACTATTTTTTGATTTTTTTGATCTATTGGATGAAAATGCCGAAGAGCATACAATAGAAATTAATTGGATATTTGATGAAGAGAATGAAAGTGCAGAAGAAGCTGGGGAAGATTTTATTGAAGATTTTGAAGACTTAACTATAACTCTTGTAACAAAATAATACCTTAATCATATAGTATATCTAAATGAGAGAAGATAAAAATAAAATTTTAATAGATAAAATGAATCAATATTTAATTAATAGTGATTCAGATTCTATTATTAATGAGTTACCAAAAGTTTTAAAAGCTTTTTCTAAATTAACTACAAGAACAGATAGAATTTTAAAACAAAGTGATTCTCAACAGTTAGAAGTTGTAAAATTAAAAGATCATATTGAAGAGAAAAATGAAAGAATTAGTGCCTTATTAAATAATGCAGGTCAAGGTTTTTTATATTTCAATAATGAGATGGCGATAGGGGAAGAGTATTCAAAAGAGGTATATAATATATTTAATAAAGATGTTTCTCATCTAAAAATAAATGAGCTCTTATATAAAGATGATAACTCTAAATCAGCATTTTTAAAATCAACTCTACAATCTATTTTAAAAGATAACCCTATGAAACAAGAGATATTACTATCCCTTTTAGAAAAAGAGTTTAAAATAAATAATAAGTTTGTAGAGATTGAATATAAAATTTTAAATGATACTAGTTTTATGATGATTATTACAGATGTAACATCAAATAAAGAGCTAGCAAGAAAAGTAAAAGAGGAGCAACAAACTCTAAAAATGGTTATAGAAGCAGTTACAAGTCTAGAACAATTTTTGGAACTAAAAAAAGAGTATCAACTATTTATTGAACAAATAGATGATTTTAAAAGTATAGATAAATTATCTGACTTAAGAAAAGAGATACACACTTACAAAGGTCTATTTGCACAAAAAGAGATGCTTCATATTGTTGATAATTTACATCAATTTGAAACATATATAGATAATAGTTTAAAAAATAATATTTTAGATGAAAGAATTTCAAATATTACTAAAGATACTATGGATAGCTGGTTTGAAAAAGATGTTAAAATTCTAAAAAAGATTTTAGGAGATGATTTTATGAGCATCTGGGTATGAGATCCTTCGGTCGCTTTGCTCTCTCAGGATGACAAGGAATGAAGAGTTTCATATCAACTTAAAAGCTTT
>JAYELQ010000172.1:0-1983 GCA_034717655.1 Campylobacterota bacterium | reverse complement strand
ATTTATTGTAATAGATAGTTTAAAATATAAATATTACAAAGAGTTAATTAGAAAAACAAATGATAAAAATGCAAGAATATCTATTTGTCAAAATGAAATTGGTAAAACACTTATATATATTGGACCACTTAAAGATAAAAATACACAAATAGATATGAAGAACCTAATAAAAAATGGTTACAGTGATTTAAAAGTTAAGTTTATTAATATTACACAAGAACAATTTAATAAACAATGTGATTTTTAATAAATATATGAAAGAAGATATCACTAAACAAACTATAAATAATTTTTCTAATAATTTAATCTTTTTAAAAAATAAAGATATAAACTTATATAATAGAGTTGAAGTATTAACTCAACTTATTAATGAAAATAAGTATGAAACACAATATGAATTAGAATATATCAAAGATGATAAAAACTTTGATATATTTCATAAAAGAACAAATAGTTATATATATAATAAAAAGCCATCTTTATTTATAAAAAATGCTATTGAAACTATAAATAAAAATAAAATAAATACAATAGATTTATTAAATATAAAAGTGTTTAATCAAAGAAACCCTTTTATAAAAGATAAAAATCTACCTTTTCATACAAGATTAAGAGTAAATTTAATAAATGAGATGTTTGAATATATCAAAATATTAAAAGCACCTACAAACTATAAAAATAAAAAGTTTAAGTATATAGATAAATTTATTTTTATTGGTACTTTATTAGGTACCCATATAAAAGATATAGATAATAAATTAAAAGCTAAATTATATTTTATATATGAGAATAATCTTGAGATTTTTAGACTATCATTATTTACAATAGATTACTCACTATTATCTAAAAATAGTAAATTAATATTTTCAATAATGGATGATAAAATAGATATTCAAAAGAAACTAACTAATTATTTTTCATATAATAAAGAATCTAACTATATGATAAAATATTATTCTACAAATTACAATATAGGTGATTTTTTTGATAGAATTTTATCTGTATCAGCAGTTGAAAATCCATTTAATTATGACTATCAAAGAATATTAAATGATTTAATAAAAAATTCAATGAAAAAAATATCTTCATCAAAAATATTAAATACACAAAATAATAGTAATAATATTTTAAAAGATAAAAAAATACTTTTTTTAGCAGCTGGACCTTCTCTTGAAAGAAATATTAAATGGATAAAAGAAAATAAAAATAAATTTATTATTATAGCTGTCGCAGCAACATTAAAAACTATTTTAAAACATAAGATTATTCCACATATAATAACTTCAGCAGATTCTCATGAAATAGTTATAAAACAATTTCCAAAAGAGTATAAAAATATATTTAATAAAATACCATTTTTAGCATCAATATCTACAGATAAAAAAGTTTTAAGACTTTTTAATAAAAAGAATATCTTTTTTTATGAGATAGGTACACATTTTAAAAATAATAGTCAAGAGTTATCAGCTTATACTATAGGTGAAATTACACTTCAATTAATATCTATATTAGGAGCTAATAAAATATATATGTTAGGTTCAGATATGGCTTTAGATCAAGAAACAGGCTCTACACATATATCTAATCATAAATTCAATAAATCATATAATTTAGATAAAATAGCAAAATCTTCTAATAGTTTTATTAAAAATGAAAACTTTGATTTACACGAATCTACACTAAAAGTGAAAGGTAATTTTCAAGAACAAGTTATAACAACTTCTAGAATGTCAAAATCTATAGAGATGTATAATATAGCTATAAATAAAATATTATCACAAGATAATAGTAAAAAGATATATAATTTAAATAATGGGGCTTATTTTGAGGGAGCTATCCCAACAAAAATAGAAAATATAAATATAAGTCAATTTGATAATATAAACTTATCAAATAATTTAATTATAGAATCATTAAAGAAACTTAGCAAATTAGGTTTTACTAATAATGAGATAAATAATTTAAAAGATAGTATTATTATAG
>JAYELQ010000171.1:0-1999 GCA_034717655.1 Campylobacterota bacterium | reverse complement strand
TGTTGTAAATCTAAATTATCAACTACCAATAATCCAGATGGGTTATCACTACTATTATTTATATTTTGTGCTGTACTTAATTTTTCTAAAGACGAAGATTGATAATTATTTAATTCTTGTATATTTGGATAATT
Source organism: Campylobacterota bacterium (assembly GCA_034717655.1). GTDB lineage: Bacteria > Campylobacterota > Campylobacteria > Campylobacterales > Arcobacteraceae > JAIOSF01. The sequence goes on along the minus strand of JAYELQ010000171.1, from coordinate 1,865 downwards.
TGAGCTAATATTCATAATAAATTCCTTTTATTTTCTTTATTTATATTTTACTCCAATAATATTAATAGCTATCTTAAGAATATTAATTATTTTATATAATTCGTTATTTGTTATATTATAAGATACTATACTATATATAAGATTTCCAAATGGTCTTATCCAAATACCATTTTTTACACATATATCTTGTATCTCTTGTGCATATCTATCATCTTTTAATTCTATAACTGCAATTGCTCCAATAGTTCTAATATCTTTAACTTTTTGGTTATTTTTTAAATCTTCTAACTCTTTTGTAAAGATATTATATATATTATTAACTTTATCTTTCCAATTTGAACTTAATAATAAATCAATACTTGCATTTGCAACAGAACAAGCCATAGGGTTTCCCATAAAAGTTGGACCATGCATAAGTACACCTATTTCACTATTTGATATAGTATCACTTATACTTTTTGTTGTACACATAGCTCCCATAGTCATCATTCCACCTGTCAAAGCTTTTCCAACCAACATAATATCAGGTGTAATATTAGCATGGTCACAACCAAACATAAGACCTGTATGGCCAAATCCTGTAGCTATCTCATCTACAATTAAAATTAAATCATATTTTAAAGAAAGTTCTTTAGCTACTTTTAGATATTTGGGAGTATGTATTTTCATACCACCTGCACCTTGTACTATAGGTTCTAATATAATTCCAGCCACCTCTTTATGGTGATTATGAATAGTTTGTTCCAACTCTTCAACTTTACAAAATATATTATATGGTAAATATTCACCATATAAAGAATGCATACTGTTTTTTGGATCACAAACTCCCATAGCTCCTAGAGTATCTCCGTGATATCCGTTTTCTAAAGCTATAAGTTTAGTAACATTTTTATTTTTTGCTTTTTGATAAAGTATAGCTGTTTTTAATGCAACTTCAACACTAACACTTCCACTATCAGCTAAAAATATACTTGGTAGTTTTGTTAAACTAGCTAACTTTTCACACAATATAGAAGCAGGTTTATGTGTAAGACCACCAAACATAATATGTGGCATAGTATCAATTTGTTTTTTTAAAGCATCTGTTAATAAAGGATGGTTGTAACCATGAATTGCACTCCACCAAGAACTCATACCATCTATAAGCTCTGTATCATCTTCAAGTACAATAGTTTGAGCATAAGTTTTTTTAACTGCTAATATATTAGTTTTGGAAGGTAGGCTATTGTAAGGGTGCCAAACATGTTCTCTATCTATATCTAAATAATTCATAATTTATTTTTTACCTTTTTTAAATATACTAACTTATTAAAGATAAAAATTAGATTATTTTTATGATATAATGATAAAAATATAAAAAGGAATTGAATTATGAATGGACAAAAAAGAGTAAATATAAAAGCTGGACTTAATGTAAATATTGTTTTAAAGCAAGACCAACGCTCAGGAAAACTAACAAAGGGTATAATTAAAAATATACTTACAAACTCAGCTTTTCATCCACATGGTATAAAAGTTAGGTTAACTAATGGAGAAGTGGGTAGAGTGAAAGAAATTCTATAGAAAAGTAATTAATACTTTTCTATATATTAGTATAAAATTTTATACTTTAATATTATCTTTTCCTATAAACTCTTTCTCATTTGCATTAGATACTATTAGTTTGGCAATCTCATCTGTTTTTTTAGCAATTTCATTTGTAGTAGAGGCTATATTTGCATTTTGTTGTGTTTTTTGATCTAATTGATTTAGAGCAATATTTATTTGTTCTATACCATTTTGTTGCTCTTTACTTGAGCTTTCTATATCTGTAATAAGCTCTATTGTATTTGATATATTTTTATTTAATCCATCATATCCAGATA
>JAYELQ010000170.1:0-2000 GCA_034717655.1 Campylobacterota bacterium | reverse complement strand
ATATGGTATTTATATTGATAATATTTTAGTATAAGTTTATGATTATAAATGAAGTAAATATTTGATTATATGAGTATTTTGGTAGCTGAATTAGAAAGAGTTGTTTTTTTGATTATCGTAACATCAGATTATAACAAAATTTTTATAAGATTATATTTAATAGACTATAACCAAACACCATTATTAAGATAATAAGAAATAGGATAATAACTAACTATAATAGTATAAACTATAATAAAAAATAGTGATATATTTAGATAGTTTTTATTTTTGAAAAAAGCTACAGATATACCATAAAAAGTACCTAGGTATAGGGTTATATATATCAAATATCCTATATAGTTATAATCTTTTTGTAAAAAACAAAATGGGCAATGGTGTGTAGGTAACTCATATATATATGTACCAAAAAATACTATTAAAGTTATAATAGATATGATTAAAAACAGAGTACTCAATAATGAATATATCTCTTTTTGTTTATAAAAATATACAATAATAATAAAAAATAAATTTATATAAAATAAAGATACTAATAATATGGGACTAGTAGTAAATAGATAAGATATATAAGATACAGAACTAGCACTATATAAAACACCACAACAATCAACTAATTTAGTTGGATCAATACTTAAAAACATTGTAGTTTCTAGTATTATCTCAATTAATAATAGTATAAAAGCTATAATAAATAAACCATATTTTATTTTTGTATAGGGTAATAATTCATTTTTTATATTAAGATTATAAAGTATAAGCCAAAAACCAAATATATATATATTTAGAAGTTTTAAAATAAATAATGAGTTACCATAATCAGTTGCATTAACTACACCAGCGGCACACATAGCCCCCGGTATAACTATGGAAAGTTTATCTAATACAAAAATAAAAAACAAAAATAAAAAAAGTTTTATAATAAATATATATTTTATAATAACAGATGCTAAATAGCTTTGTTTCTCTAGTTTATATTGCTTTTTTGTTGTACTATCTATATCCCACCCTAAATATATTTTGATACTTAAGAAAAAAGATATACTACCTAAAAATAAAAACATACCATTTAATATAAATATTGTTAATATATATGGATTTAAAATCATTTGTTTATACTACTTTTTATGATACCATTTTTAATATCTATGATATTATCTATAAAATCTAAAGAAAAAAATATTGGGTCGTGGGTAGCTATTATAATAGTTTTATTACTATCTTTTAAATCTTTAATAATATCACAAAACTCTACAGATAATTTTTTATCAAGGTTTGCAGTTGGTTCATCTGCTATTATAATTTTTGGTTCATTTATCATAGCTCTTGATATAGCTACTCTTTGTTGTTCTCCACCTGATAGGTTTTTGACTATTATATCTTTTTTATTAGTAATATTAAATTGTTTTATAACTTTATCTATTTTTTTATTTAAATCTTTTTCATTTGGATTGTTTGGAATAAGGGGAAGTAAAATATTATCTTTTACTGTTATATTTGGGATAAGATTATATTTTTGAAAAATAAAACCTATGTTTTCTCTTCTATAAAGAGCTAAAAAATCATCTGGAAGTTTTGATATTCTTTTAGTATCAACTATCACTTCACCTGTTGTAGGTTTTGAAAATCCAGCTATTAGTGATAAGATAGTAGATTTACCACTACCACTAGCACCTTTTATTATATTGACACTACCCTCTTTAAAATTTAAATTTATATCTTTTAAAGCACTTATAGTATCATTTTTATTTATGGAGTATTGTTTTGTTATATTTTTTAGATATATCATATTATAAATCCTCTTTATTAATTAATATTTTATTATTAAATTATAACATAATAATTTGTATTTAGTTAATGCAACATATAGATAGAACATTGACATACTCCCCATAGCTAAAGCAAGGGGATTCTTCCCTTTCCTAAAGTGAGATGGATTTAGCTATCTACAAAACTAGGCTACAGAAGTAGCTCTTACAGTTTCTCCTGCTAGAGTTGAT
>JAYELQ010000169.1:0-10044 GCA_034717655.1 Campylobacterota bacterium | reverse complement strand
TTATAGATAATGTCCCTGTGATGTTTGCTATACTTAAAGCAAATCCACCTATGGATCTAACAAATTGGCTTTTAGTAACTCTAACTGCTGGAATTGGTGGTTCACTTATCAGTTTTGGTTCTGCTGCAGGTGTTGGGGTTATGGGGCGACTTAGAGGTACTTATACTTTTGGTAGTCATATGAGATATGCTTGGGCAGTTGCTATAGGTTATATGGTCTCAATAGCTGTTTTTTATTTGCAGTTTTATGTTTTTTATAAGGTGTGATATGGTTGATATTTTATTATTTTTAATTTTTTGTGCAGTTTTTGTATCGTTTTTATTTTTTATAAAAACAAAAGATACAGCACAAAAAGTTGTTGCTTTGGATATTATGAGTATTTGTATGGTTAGTTTACTTACACTTTTAAGTGTGACATATAAAAGTTCATTTTATATTGATATAGCTTTTGTTTTTGCTTTGGTTGGATTTGTTGGTGTGATTGTTTTTGCAAGGTTTAACAAATATAAAAATAGATTAGAAGAAAATCAAAAAGGCTCTAGTGATGCTTGATTTTTTAGGTTATATTATTATATTTTTAGGGAGTTGTTTTTTACTTTTAAGTAGTATAGGTCTTTTTCGTATGCCTGATACTTTTTCTAAAATACATGCAGGTACAAAATCTACCACACTTGGTACTATTTTAGTTGTTTTGGGGTGTATATTTTTAGAGCCATCTTTGTGGCTAAAGCTTTCACTTTTGATAGTTTTTATACTACTTACAAACCCACTATCTTCATCTATTTTAGCAGATTCTGTATTTGATAAAAATTCAAAAAATATGGAGGATAAAAAATGATAGTTTTTTTTATTTTTGTTCTTTTTATAATGCTTATAGTTTTAAGTTTGGCTATTTATAAAACAGAGTCTTTAGAGCAAACTATAGTTTTATTTTTAGGATTTGGTTTGATTAGTACAGCTTTGTTTTTCCTTTTTAGTGCGCCAGATGTTGCATTAACAGAAGCTGTTATAGGCTCAGGTCTTAGTGCAGTTGTATTTTTTATAACATATATAAAAACAAAATCAAAAAAGGTTGAAGTATGAGTATAAAAACGAGTGCGAAAATGAGTATAAAAAAAGATATACCACTATATAATATTCTTATTTATCTATTGACATCTATTATGACTTTATTAAGTTTGTGGTTTTTAGCAAAAATTGAACCCTCACTTGTTAGTGCAGGGGATATGATACTTTCTATAAACAGTGACACAACAAAAAGTGCAAATGCAGTAACATCGGTAGTTACATATTTTAGGGGACTTGATACTTTAGGGGAGATAACTATACTTTTTCTTGCTGTATTTGGGGTATCTTTGCAAATTGAAAAATCAAAAAAAGTTTCAGATGTTTTATCTTGTGATAGTTTTCTTTTAAAAACAGGTGTAAAAGTTTTGTTCCCTTTGATAGTTTTATTTGGTGTTTATATTATCATTCACGGACATTTAAGTCCAGGTGGTGGGTTTCAAGGTGGTGTGATAATAGCAACTGCTTTTTTATTAAAATATTTAGCATTTGGAAAAGAGTTTGATGTGGAACACAAAATAATATCTTTGATGGAGTCTTTAAGTGGTGTTGGATTTATCTTATTTGGGGTTATATCGGTATTTGTTTTAGATAGATTTTTAGGCAACTTTTTACCACTTGGGAGTATCACACAACTTTTTAGTTCTGGTACTATTGTTTTGATATATATTTTTGTAGGTTTAAAAGTTAGTGCTGAGATAACTATACTTATAAAATATTTTGTAAGGGGTGAAGATGGAAAATAGTATTATTAATATCATTGTAACAGTTGGTTCTTTTACTATTTTTACTATAGCTTTAGTGGGAGTTTTAACAAAAAAGAATTTAATAAAAATATTTATAAGTTTAAGTATAGCTGAGTCTAGTTTGTTTTTGTTTTTTATAGGAAATCATTTCTCTTTGGAAAAACAAGCTCCAATAGTAGGAGATAATTTAGAGAGTTTTAATACTCTAACTATGACAGACCCTATACCACAAGCTATGATATTAACAACTATAGTTATAGCAATAGCTATTTTATCACTTGCACTTTCGTTTATCTCAAAATATAAACAACTTTCAAATAATATTGATATAGATAAGATGGATTAGAAGATGAGTTTAACATATTTTTTTATTTTACCTTTATTGGCACTGTTTTTATCACCTTTGTTTAAAAATATCTATAGAGTTGTATCTTTTGCTTTGAGTTTATCTTATATCTATTTTTCATTTTTCTATTTTGATAAGATAGGTTTAAGGGAGTATATATCTTATGAAGCACCTTTTAGTATAAGCTTTACTTTAAGTAGTGCCTCTTGGTTTTTTGTAGCTTTTTTTAGTTTTATCTATCTTTTTTATACACTTTATCATTTAAATGAAAAAGAGAAAAAAGAGCATTTTATAATGGTAAATATACTTATGGGGTCTATGTTTGGACTTGTATTAAGTAGTGATATTTTTAATATCTATATATTTTTTGAGATAGTTAGTATAGCTGCTTATATTTTAACATCTTCAAACAAAGATAAAAAAGCTTATGGTGGTGCTATAAAATATATGATAATAGGTACTATCGCATCTATTTTTTTACTACTTGGTATTATGGTGATATATCTACAGTTAGGAACTTTAAATCTTTATGAGATATCTCAAGATTTTGGTACTATTGAGGATAAGTTACAGTTTTTTATTTTGTTGTGTTTATTTATAGGTTTTGGTATAAAAGCTGAGATTTTTCCATTGAACTTTTGGGTTGCAGATATCTATGAATCAGCACCATCACATATTACAGCACTATTTAGCTCTATAGTTTCAAAGGGTTATATTTTTGTATTTTTCAATATCGCTTACTCACTAGATATAGAGCCTTTGATGTTTGGTTTTTTTGCTTTTATGGGGCTTTTATCTTTTGTGGTTGCTGAGATAAGTGCTTTTAAAACTACAAATATACAAAGATTATTTGCATATTCAACTTTAGGACAACTTGGGATAATATTTTTTGCTTTTAGTTTAGAAAATATCGCCCTTTTATCAGCTGGATTATTTTTGGTGGTTGTTCACGCAATAGCAAAACTAAATATCTTTTTAGGGGTTGATGTTTTAAGAAAAAGTTTTAAAAGTGATGATAAAGATATCATTACACTTTTTAGTTCATATATCTTAAGTTTTGTATTTATAGTATCTTTTTTATCTATTTTAGGTATCCCACCTTTTGCTGGATTTGTTGCAAAGCTTAATATCTTAAGTGCTTTAGCATCACTTGAAAACTATATAGCTATTTTGGTTATTATTGTTGTATCACTAGTTGAGGGTGCATATCTATTTAGACTTCTTTATAATGGTGCAGATAAAAATATAAAGATACAAAGTGATAAAAAAAGTATCACTTTGGGATTTTTTCAAAAGCTTAGTTTTATAATCTTAAGTTTGCTTATTATCTATTTGGGTTTATTTTCTGATGGATTGATGGATATAACAAAAAGTGCAGCAGAGTATTTTATCAAAGGGGGATTGGGTGTTTAGTTTTGAGATAACACAATTAGGAAACTTGTTTTTTATACTTAATATAATAGTTTTTGCAACAACATTTTTTATGGTAAAGATGAAAAATATCCCCCTATATATAGTTGTGTTTTTATCACTTAGTGGGGTTTTTTATGCAGATAGTTTTTTGACACTTTTTATCTTTTGGGAGATTATGACATGGAGTAGTTTTTTTATAATAAAACAAACTTCATCTTTGAAAACTACTCAAAAATATATAGTTTTCAATCTAGCTTCAGGGTTTGCTATCCTTTTTGCAATAGTGTTAATATATAGTTTTACAGGCTCGTTTGAGTATAGCTTAGTAGATTTTAGTAAAATACCACAAAATATATTATATATGATAAGTGTTTTAGTTTTTATAGCTGTGTTTATAAAATCAGGTATATTACCATTTCACCATTGGATAGTTGATACCTATAAACAATCAAATGATATCTTTAGTTCTGTTTTAAGTGCTATTATCTCAAAAGCTGGTGTGTTTTTATTTATCCTGTTTTTTTATAGATTTGAAGAGTTTGGTTTTGATTTTGTATTTTATATGGTAGCTATTTTAGGTGTGGTTACATCTATAGTAAGCACTTTTAAAGCTATATCTCAAGATAATCTAAAATCACTTCTAGCTTATTCATCTATAGCACAATTAGGTTATATCATCACTGTATTAGCTTTATTAAATGAACAAGCATTACAATCAGGGTTATATTATATAATAATCCACACACTAACAAAACTACTTCTATTTATAAATATAGCAGCTATAATATATGCAACATCTATAGATAAATTTAGTAATCTTGGTGCTTTAATATACAAATACCAATATAACTTTATACTTTTAGTAGTAGGGATAATAGCTTTAGCTGCTATGCCACCAGTTGGTGGATTTAGTGGGAAGTTTTTGATATATACAACTCTTTTAGAGAGTGAAAAACTACTTTTATTAATAGCTGTTATGTTTAGTTCAGCTAGTGCATTTTTATATTGTTATAAACTTGTATATGGGATATATTTAGGGAGTGAGTCACTATCAAAAGGGAAAAAAGAGTATAAAAAGATACCTTTTTATTACTATATCTCACAAACTATTGCAGCACTTATTTTGATAACTCTTGGGGTATTTCCAGCAATTATAGTACCATATCTAAATGATATACTAGTAAGTTTTAATCTTAATGCTTTACTATTTGAAAATATCTACACTTTAGATACAACTTTTGGTAGTTTTAATGGTGCTGTTGTTATGGGTGGTTTTGGGGTATTATTTGTGATTATATTAGCTTTATTTTTAAAAGGTAAAACTAATAATATAAAAGATACAAAAGATATTAGTTATTGTGGTGAGATACCAAATAAAGATGTAAATCTTCACTATGGTTATGGTATGGGGAAAGAGCTAATAAGGATAAGATTTATAAAAATAATACTTTTAAACTCTAGTAAAAAGTTTTGGGATAATATTCAAGATATATCTAGTGATATATCAAATAGCTTTAAAAAACTATACACACTAGGGGTTCAAAATGTTGTACTTTTAACTATTTTATTTTTTACATCTTTATTGTTTGCAGGAGTTTATAGATGGTAGAACTATTGTTAGATATTTTATATATGATTGTTTTAGCTTACGGTTTTGGGTTTTTATATTATGGACTTTATAGAAATATAAGTGCAAGAGTTCACGGAAGATTTGGTCCAAGTATTGCTCAATCTTTTTTTGATTCTATAAAACTATTTGTAAAAAAAAGCTCAACAACTTTTGGTTGGATGTTTTATGCAGGTCCTGTTATTATGGCAAGTGGTGCTATCTTAACAGTACTTTTTATACCATTTTTAAACAACACTTCAAACCTTAGTGGATTAAGTAGCTATGGTAACTTGATATTGATACTTTATCTAATGGTATTGGGTCCCTTAGGAAATGCTTTGGGTGTTGGAAGTACAGGAAACCCTTTTAATGTGATGGGTGTAACAAGAGGGCTTACAAGACTTATAGGTCTTGAACTCCCTTTTTATATAGCTATTATAGGGCTTATAGCTATCAATAAAAGTAGTGATATATCTGTAATTATGGCAAATCAAGAAAATACTATAAATATGATACAACACCCTTTACTTTTTATAGCTGCTTTTATATCATTTTTGGGATTTATGGGCAAATCACCTTTTGATGTGGTTGGTGCTCCTCAAGAGGTGTATAGTGGTCCAAGGGCTGAATTTAGTGGTAAGTTTTTAGCCTTAGCTATGTCACAAAGTGCTATTTTCTCTTTTGCAAAGCTTTTATTGATGGTAAATCTATTTTTAGGTGGGGCTTCTAGTTTAGCTGAACTTGTAGTTAAAACTTTTGTATTGTTTTTAGTAGCTGTATTTACAGGGAATGTTTTTGCTAGATTTACAACATCTCAAAGTGTTGAGTTTTTACTTATAGTGCCTACATCTATAGCACTTTTAGGTTTGGTTTTTATTTAAAAGGATGAGTATGGAAACAGGATTTATAAATTATGAGAAGATGTTTGAAGATGGGGAACAAAATCTAAAATCAACACAAAGTGTAGTTGAAAAAGCTATTGCGTGGTTTAGAAGTCATAGTATGTTTGTATTAGCTTACGGTACAGGTTGTGGTGCTATAGAGATGCCCCCAACTTTTACAAGTAGATACGATATAGAAAGATTAGGGGTGGTTGGAGTTGCAACTCCACGACAAGCTGATATACTTATAGTTTCTGGGTATTGTAGCCCAAAAACACTAAAAAGAGTAATAAGAAGTTATGAGCAGATGAGTAGCCCAAAATATGTGATAGGTCTTGGAAGTTGTACCATAAATGGTGGTATGTATTGGGATAGTTACAACACTATAAAACAACTTGACCATTATATCCCTGTAGATATGTTTGTAAATGGTTGTATGCCAAAACCTGAAGCTTTGATAGAGGGGTTTGTTAGTTTGCAAAAAAATATCCTTGATGATAAAAAAGAGGCTGGATATATAAAATATGAAAAAGATTATCGGTTTTATAGGTCAAATCAAGAGAAACTTTTTGGGAAAAATATCGCACCATCATATATAGAAGATTTTTTAGGGGCAAATGGATGATAGATGATTTAATAGAAGATGTAAAAAAAGATTTTGTAGTTTGTCAAAAAGATAAAAGAGTATTTAAGATAAAAATAGAGAAAGAAAAACTAATAGATAGTTTAAATATCTTGATACAAAAAGGTTTTATAACTTTGACACAGATATCTTGTGCAGATTGGATAGAGGATAGTGTTTTTTCACTAAATTATATCCTTACAAATAAAACTAGAGCTTTAAATCTTATGGTTGAAGTTGATGTACCTAGAGATATTAGTGATATTATAAGTGCAAAAGATATATTTGCTCAAGCTTTAGTGATGGAGAGAGATATCCACGAGATGTTTGGTATTGATTTTAAAGGAAATGATACTTTATATGATTTTGCCCTTGAGGATTGGGAGGGTATTCCACCTTTAAGAAGGGAGTTTGATACTTTACAATTTGTAAATGAAAATTATGAGTTTAAAAAAGGTAGAGAAGATAACAAAGATGTAAAAGCTGAACTAAAAAGAAGAAAAGCACAAGCTAAAAAGAAAGCAGATGAACTAAAAGCACTCAAAGAGAAAGAGGCAAAAAAAAATGAGGAGCAAGCAGATGGAACAAAATAAAACAATAAAAATCTTCCACGGTCCTCAACACCCTGGTATCACAGGAAATATGAGTGTAGAACTTGACCTTGAGGGGGAAACTATAAAAAAAGCTAGAACCCATGTGGGATATTTGCATAGAGGTTTTGAAAAACTAGTTGAGAGAAGAACAGTTATACAAGCTTTTACAATTGTATGTAGGATATGTGTACCTGAACCTGACCCAAATGAGGAGAACTTTGCTAGATGTGTAGAGAAACTTGCAGGTTTAGATGTAAGTAAAAAAGCTCAATATATAAGGGTGATGGTTTTAGAGATGGGTAGAATTGCTGCTCAACTTCTATGGATGGCAGGACAAAGTGGAAGTGTGGGTCTTGGGACTGTTGGTCAGTGGAGTGTTTTTGATAGAGATTTGATACTTGACCTTTTTGAAAAATTAACAGGGGGTAGGGTATATCATATGTATATTTACCCCGGTGGCGTAAGGCGAGATATCCCTGAAAATTTTTTAGATGAACTTGAGAATTTTTTAGATTATTTTGAGAAAAAACTTCCAAAATATGATGCCATTTTCTTTGATAATGCAAGTTTTAAAAAAAGAGCTATGGGTGTTGGTGTAGTAAATAAAGATGAGGCTTTAAAAAATGGATACACAGGTCAAACTTTAAGAGGTTGTGGTTTTAAAGTAGATGTAAGAAAAGATAATCCATATTTAGTATACGATGAGTTAGATTTTGATATACCTGTTTTTGATGGTTGTGATGTTTACTCAAGAGCATTAGTAAGACGACAAGAGATAAAAGAATCTATAAAGATTTTAAGACAAGTTATAAAACAGATGCCAAAAGAGGGTGCTATTATGCAAAAGCTTCCAAAACATAGAAAATTTACCCTACAAAAAGATGATATCTATATAGCAAGTGAATCAGCAAGGGGTGAGTTTGGTTATTATATGGCAGGTGATGGGTCTGAAAATATAAGAAGGATGCAAGTTAGAGGTCCATCTTTGATACACGGATTTACACTACTTGAAAATCTCCTTGTAGGTGAAGAGCTTTCAAATGTAGCTATGATAATGAACTCATTAGGGATATGCCCTCCTGAGATAGAAAGGTGATATTGTGAAAATAGATATAAAAGGTGTAGTTGGACCATTTAGTGCAATAGGTAAGATTTTTGAACACCCTAAAACTGTTTGTTATCCAGAGCAAAAAAAAGATAATCAAGTTGGATATAGGGGATTTCATACAAATCTTTTAAGTGATTGTATAGGGTGTGCAAACTGTCAAGATGTATGTATGAATGAAGCTATAGATATGATAAGTGTAGATGAGGAGCAAGTAGGAGCTAAAAATAAAGCAGCTTGTATCCCAAGGATAGATTATGGTAGATGTTGTTGGTGTAGTTTATGTACAGATGTTTGCCCACCAAATAGCTTAAAACTTGAAGAGGATTGTATCTTTGCTAGTGATTCTAGCAATGACTTTTTATATATGCCAAAAAACAAATAAGGAGAGATAGTGTTTTCAAAATTTATTTTAATATTTATAGTATGGGTAGCTATCACAAACTCTTTTGATATACAAGAGCTAATAGTTGGTGCTTTTGTATCTTTTGGTATTGTATATTTTTTTACTAAAAAAGATGAAACTTTTGAGCTTTTAAAAACCCTAAAAAGATATATAGCTTTTATCCCTTTATTTTTAAAAGAGCTTATAAAATCAAATATAGAGGTTGCTAAAATAGTATTATCAAAAGAGATAAAACTAAACTCAAAAGTTGTACAACTAAACACAAGTTTAAAAGAAGAGCATCAAAAACTACTTTTAGCAAATAGTATCACACTAACCCCTGGGACATTAACATTAAATCTAAAAGATGATATATTAACTATCCATATTTTAAACCCAAAAAATAAAACTAATCAAGAGCTTCAAAAAGAGATAATTGAGAAGTTTGAGAAGAAGATAAACTAACAAAATAACACTACTAAAAAACTCTAAATTTTTATATACTTTAATAAAAATTAGAGTTTATTATGACAAAATCTACATTTTTAGAGCAAATAAAATCAAATAATAGTAGTGATATACTTTATCTTTGTTGTGAGCATATGCTTAATAAAATATATAAAGATGATGAAAAATTTGAAAATGATACTATAAATAGTTTTTTCTCAAATTATAAAAATTATCATAGATATCTAAATGACTTTGCAGGGACTATATATAATAGATATGGTTCACATATAAATAGTATATATATACAGATGTGTGATTATCTTAAAATAGAAGTTGACAATAAATATACACTAGAACACGTTATAATAAAACTTGAGAAGCAAACACCAGAGCTTTTGATATCTCTTACAAATGAGGATATTCAACAACAAACAATTATCCATTTTGATGAAAAATTAGAAGATATAGAGAACTCTATATATTATACTAAAAATAAAAATGAGTTTAAAGAAAGGGTGGATAAACTTTATAAAAATATAGCTTTTGTAAAAAGAGCTTTAAATATATAAAAATTTAAATTAACATTTTATTACTACAAAAAAATTAGATACTTTGATAAACTTATAAAAAATAAAAAAAGGGTCTTAAGTATTTATCTATAAAATAACACTTATCAGTAATATTATAATACTATTAGTAATAATATTTCTTAAATATTATATTTAAATAAGATTATTATGATAGAATAACACCACTGAAGATTTAATTAATAAAAGAAAAGAGTAAAAAAAGTGATAGTAAAGAAAATAACTCAAACTGTAACTAAATT
>JAYELQ010000168.1:0-2001 GCA_034717655.1 Campylobacterota bacterium | reverse complement strand
ATAATAGAAGACCAATTTTTATTAAAATTCTTTTTAATATAAGGTACACTATGGGGGATTTTACACTTAGAACAATCTTGATGTGTAAAATCTTTTAATACTATTTTATCTCCATATTTAGAGTTAATACTACAAAAACTTTTTGTTTTATCAACTCTAAAATTTGGACATCCACAAAGATAACAATTTAACTTTTCTATATCGTGACATTTTCTATTATCTTTGTATAAAATACAAAACTCTTTCTCTTTGAGTTTCATATTTTCATAATCAAAATATTTTATAATCTCCTCATCGGTTAGATGAGAGAGTTTATTTATAATATTTTTATGTTTTAAACTATGTGTATCTAACCAATTAGAGTAAGACATATTTTAAGATTACTTTAGCTTATCTGCTCTTGGATAGATAAATGTAGCATCTCTTAAAACAAAAATTTTCTCAGGGTTTTCAACAGCATAAGCTTTTAATGTAAGCTTAATAGGTGTATCTTTCTCATTTGTATCTACAAGTCTTTGATTTGTAGAAAGTTGAATAACTTTTTTAGCCATTTTACCTTTACTTAATTTAAATGGTGTAAATTTTTTAATCTCAATTTTATCTGCATACTCACCTAAAATCTCTATATTATAAGTATAAGTCTCTTTTTGAGTATTTTGGAATAATAATAAGAAGTTATTTGCAACTACATTATTCTCTTTTATTTTATAAAGTTGAGTTGTTTTATTGATATTTAATAACATATACTCTTTTTTACCACCCATAACAAATAACATACCAATAATAATAACAAGAGCAGCAGCATACATAATAGTTTTACCTCTTACAACTTTTGTTTTTTTATCATTCTCTATCTCATTTGTACTAGTCCATTGAACAAGTGACTCTTTACCTAATTTACCCATAACAGATGTACAAGCATCAACACACTCTAAACAGTTAATACACTCTAATTGAGCACCTTTTCTAATATCTATATGTGTAGGACAAACAGTAACACAAGATTGACAAGCTGTACACTCTTGCGTTTCTTTTAAATCTTTTGCTTTAAATACAACTTTTTCTTTGTTTTCATTGTATATATCTCCACCTCTTTTAGTACTATATATAGCTTGAATAGTATCATCATCATATAATACAGATTGAACTCTTGAATATGGACAAACATATACACAAAAGTTTTCTTGTAAAAATATAACATCATATACTAAAAATAGTGCTACACCTAATAAAAAACCTATCATAATAGTATGATTTGAAGGGTCAGCTAAATATGCAAAGAAATCAGCAGGAGGTATAAAGTACCATAAAAAGTCAGCTGCTGCTAATAAAGATAAAGCAAACCAAATAGATATAGCTATTAGTTTTTTTACTTTATTTTCAGGTTTTGAATAATCTGGGTCTTTTTGTTTATTTTTAAGTTTTCTCATACCTAAAAGTTTACCCTCTATAAGGTCTCTATAAACAACTCTAAAAATAGTTTGAGGACATGCCCAACCACACCAAGCTCTTCCACCTATTGCAGTAACAGCAAAAATACCTAAAAACATAAACATTAATAAAAATGGCATCATATATAACTCTTGCATATCAAATGCAGTACCTAATAGATGAAGCTGTTTTTTATCAAAAGATAATAAAAATATTTGATTTCCACCTATTTGAATAAAAGGTGTCCCAACAGCAACAATTGTTGCTAAAATATACATCCAGTATCTTTTGATACGATATGTTGTTTTTTCTACTTTTTCGCTCATATAAAATCCTTTTTTTATTTATAATATATTATATATCATAAATACTTATAATTTACATAAATATTTAGAATATTAAGAATAATTTATATAATTTCTTTCTTCTAATAACTATTATATTACTGACAACTTCGTAAAACTCACATATCAACCCCTATGCCTGCATAAGATTGCATTTCTTTAAAGAGATCATCAGAAATACCTCTTTCTTTTCTAAATAAATCTACTCTAAAGGCAATCAATAGTG
>JAYELQ010000167.1:0-2005 GCA_034717655.1 Campylobacterota bacterium | reverse complement strand
TGTTAAATTATACTATTTATTATATCTAATATTGACTATAAAGCTACTTAATGATAAAATACACTATGAAAAAAATAATACTATTATTACCAATACTTATATCTTTAGATTTGTTTAGTACAAATTTTGATAACTCTTTTATTACAAAATATGAATATGGTAAAATGTTATATAAAAATCCAAGAGGGATAAGCTGTATTGTTTGTCACGGAAAAGATGCAAAAGGTAAAGTTATATCAACTTTTACCCATATATCAAGAATAGATGACAAAGAGTATAAATGTGTTGTTAGTTCTAATGATATTAGGGATATCCCATTAGAGACATTTAAAGCAATACTTGACCCAAAGCTTGAGAAACCAAAAAGAAAAATAGATAAAAAAAATATATGTGAAAAACTAATATATGGAAATATTATGCCAACATATTTTTTAACAGAAGAGGAACTTAACTCTATACACTATTATTTAACAAATAAAGAGTAGTGTAACACTACTCTTTACCTCTTTGGACAACGGCACCAACATCTTTTAATTTCTTTTCAAGATTATCATATCCTCTATCGAGGTGATAAATTCTATGTATATTAGTAACTCCACTTGCTACAAGTCCTGCTATTATTAAAGCAGAACTAGCCCTTAGGTCTGTCGCCATAACATCAGTTGCTAAAAGTTTATTAGGTGTCCCATTTATAGTAGCTACTGTACCATTTAGTGTGATATTAGCCCCCATTCGTACAAGTTCACTTACATGCATAAATCTATTTTCAAATAGTTTCTCATCAATTATACTAGTACCATTTGCCATAGTAGCAACTGCCATAAATTGAGCTTGCATATCTGTTGGAAATCCTGGATATTCTGTGGTAGTTATATGTATAGGTTTTATCTCTTTTGCAGGAGATATAGTAATAGAGCTATTATCACTAGATATCTCAAATCCCATCTCTTTAAACTTATTTATAATAGCATCTAAATGATGAGGTATAACATTATTTACTTTTATAGTAGAGTTTGTAATAGCTCCCATACATAAATAAGTCCCAGCTTCTATCCTATCTGGTATAATAGTAAAGTTTTTTATATCTAAAAGTTTTTGATTAGAACCCTCTATAATTATAGTATTTGTTCCCACTCCATCTATAAATATACCAGCACTTTTTAGAACTTCACAAAGTTGTATCACTTCTGGTTCTTTTGCTGCATTTATAATAGTAGTAACCCCTTTTGCTAAAGATGCTGCCATTATTATATTTTCAGTCCCTGTTACTGTTATCTTATCAAATACTATAGTTACACCTTTTAAAGGTCCATTTGTAGAGGCTTGAATATATCCATTCTTTATTTCTATTTTGGCACCCATTTGCTCTAATGCTTTTAGGTGTAAATCAACAGGTCTTTGCCCTATAGCACAACCCCCTGGAAGTGAAACTTCACAATGCCCAAATCTAGCTAATAGTGGACCTAAAACTAAAATAGAAGCTCTCATAGTTTTAACGATATCATAAGTAGCAGTTGTTTTTTTTATAGTAGTTGAATCTATTGTTAAATTTGTATCATCTTTTTTATATGAAGAACCTAACATCTCCAAAAGATTTAATAGTGTATTTATATCTACAACATTAGGTAGATTTGAGATAGTGATATTGTTTTTTGATAATATAGTAGCAGTCAAAAGAGGTAAAGCTGCATTTTTAGCTCCACTTATATCTACACTACCTTGTAGTTTTTGTTTTCCTGTAACTTTTAAATAGTCCAACATTCTTCCTTGAATTTATTATTTTTTTAGATATTATATCTAAAATGACTAACTATTTAGATAAATTAGGTATAATATTTTTAAAAATAAAGGATAATTATGAGTAAAGATTGTATAGAAGAGTTAAAAAAACTTGTTGAAAACAAAGTATTACCAGATGTTGAAGATTATATAGATGAATTATTTGAAGAGATAGCAAAAAATAAAAATGCTTCTTCAAAAGACCAAGAGGTATTAAAAGATATGC
>JAYELQ010000166.1:0-2005 GCA_034717655.1 Campylobacterota bacterium | reverse complement strand
ATATATAAATGATTTTATTATTGATTTTAAAATAAAAAGCTCTTAGTAGAAGAAGATTATAAAGAACTATTATCTTTTTTCTTAAAAGTAGTGGGAGAGTAGATAAACACTATAGGGGGAGTGATTTTGTTATCGTGTAAACTCTTTTAATATATCGTGTATATTCTTCTATTATATCGTGTAAATACTTTTAAACAGTGTTACTTTAATTAAACACGATTTAATATTAATCGTGTTAATATTATATATTTAGTTAAAAAATAAACAACACTATAAAATAAGGATTTATAAATGATACCAACAAAAGAAAATATAGAAAAAATAATGAAACAAAAAATCCAACCTTATAAGAAAATATCTAATACATTTATTCAAAATGCTATTGCAAATAGTAATACTTGTACATTAAAAATAATATATTATTTATCTATAATAATAGAAAAATATGATTATTCAAAAGAGTATAACAAATATACAATAAACCTAAAAGATATGCTTAAATATACTGGTTTAACATCACAAAATGTAAGAGATAATATTAAAAAAATGCAGATTACTAGTATTACTTTTATAGATGAAAAAAACAATATAGAAAGTGGAATATCATTATTACCAAAATATCATTTTCATTGGAATAAAAACATAGTAGAAATTGTATTAGACAAAAAAATTTGTACTTTAATTGTTGATGTTATGAAACAATATACATTTATAAATATAAATGATTTAATGAAACTTAAAAGTAAAAACAGTATAAGATTACTACCATTATTACATACAATTAATAATTATGATGTAAAAAGAAAAAAATTAACAATATCAGAACTAAATGCTTTTTTTGGTACAAATTATCAAGCTTATGAGCTAGAAAGGAGTTTATTAATAAAAGTAAAAAAAGAGTTAGATAGTAATTCAAAATTAACATTTGATTATGAGATTAATTTTGATAACTTTGGTAGAGGTAGACCAAAAGCAACATCAATTACATTATTCCCCAAAGATTTAAATAAAACTAAAAATAGTGATAAGCAAATAGAAAACAAAGATATAAAAGAGTTAGCTACAATTAAAAAAATAAAAGAGTGGCAACCAAACTTAATTGATATGGATTTAGCTGTAGAATATGGTATAGCTCAAACTAATAATGAGGCTTTAATAACCAATTTTGAATGGTATTTAGAAGAGCAAGTTATCGCTTTTAAAAGATATTGTATTGAAAATAAGAAAGATTATAAAAATATGGATATTAGTTTTAAACGCCATATAAAAGGTGCTTATGATAATAAGATAGATTTCTTCTCAACTCATAAGTTTTAATATCACACCTTCTTGATTTTCTCTATCTCATCTCTTAATCTAATAGCCTCTTCAAAGTTCAACTCTTTTGCTGCTTTTTTCATTTGGGAGTTTAGCTCTATAACTATCTTTTTCCTTTCACTTGCTGGCATTTTGTTTAATTTTTCACTTTTTAAAACCACATCATCATACTCTTGCATCTTCAAATCTTCATCAAGTTTTCTAGTTGTTGTGGTTGGAATTATGTTATTTTCTTTATTATATCGGTTTTGTATCTCTCTTCTTTTGTTTGTGGTATCTATCGCATATTGCATAGAGTCTGTGATTTTTTTACCAAATAACAACACTCTACCATTGCTATTTCTAGCAGCTCTCCCCATAGTCTGAACTAAGCTTGTTTTACTTCTTAAAAACCCCTCTTTGTCAGCATCAAGTATCGCTACAAGTGAAGCTTCTGGTATATCTAGCCCCTCTCTTAGAAGATTAATCCCTATTAATATATCAAATTTTCCAACTCTAAGCTCTCTTATGATTTGATTTCTTTGAATTGCATCAATCTCACTATGCATATATTTTACTTTTAATCCCAAATCAGCATAATAACTACTAAGCTCCTCTGCCATCTTTTTTGTTAGGACTGTTACCAAAACTCTCTCATTTTTAGCTATAACTTTTTTTATCTCATCGTGGAGTGTTTCTACTTGATACT
>JAYELQ010000165.1:0-2009 GCA_034717655.1 Campylobacterota bacterium | reverse complement strand
GCTCTCCATTCTCAGCTTCCCCTATAACTTCATGACCTAATTTTTTTACTACTTTTCCCACTATCATTCTTGATGCTTTTGCATCATCTACTAATAAAACTGTTGCCATCTTTTTTCCTTTATTTTTATTTCTTTTTATATTTAAATTGTGAATCCAATAACAGTCATATCATCATTTCTATCATTGTTTTCTATTTGCTCTTCCCATTCAGCCATCTCATACATAAACATCTCTTGGAGGTCTGCCATACTCTCTTCTCCATAATCATCTATAATTTGTATAAACTTCTTCTTTCCAAATGGAAAATCTTTTGCACCACCGTTTTGGTCTAAGTATCCATCTGTTGTAAGAAATACTTTTGTACCCTCTTCCACATTTTCTATAAGAGTTTCTTTGTACTTATAATCCATTGGACATTGTTTATATCCTACAGATTTCCTTGTACCTTTTACTGTTACTATTTCACCATCTGGTTTTCTATAAAAAAATGGAGATTCAGCACCTGAAAATTTAATAAGTTTTTCTTTTTTATTATAATAAAAAACACTTCCATCCCAACCTACATTTGATATACCACTAGCATCTTCTTGCTTCAATAGTTTCTTTAATGTATTGTTAAAAAATCCCATAACCCAAGCAGTACTTATAACCATATCAGGGTTATTAAAAATATGTACCATAAGTTGAGCTTCTACAGCTTTTACAAGCATAGTTACAAAAGCTCCAGGTACTCCGTGTCCTGTACAATCTATACAAAAAATCAAACATTCATTATCATCTCTTAGTTCATTAAATAGATATATATCTCCACCAACAGTATCTTTTGGATGCCAAATTACAAAATATTCTTGAAAATATTTTCTAAATAGAGCATTATCTGGTATTAATGAACTTTGTATAAGTGCAGCATATTCTATTGAGTCTCTTGTGTGTTTAAGTGTATCAGATAAACTTTTATTTGCTTCTTCAATTTTCATCTCTAAAGATGCATTTAATATCTCTACTTTCTTTTGGTCTGCTATATCTCTTCTTATAGATGTATATCCTATATGGTCTCCATTATGATTATAATCAGGTGTAATAATCGCATATACCCAATAATATTCACCATCTTTTCTTAGATTTTTAAGTTCACCTTCCCATTTATCCCCTTGTGGAATAATACTCCAAATATAATCAAATATTTCACTAGGCATATCGGGATGTCTTACCATATTTTGTGGTTGACCAATTAACTCATCTTTTGTATATCCACTAATTTCACAAAATGCATCACTTACATATGTAATTATACCTTTTAAATCAGTTTTTGACATAATAACATTCTTATCAATAGTTTCAATCATAAGTTCTTCTTGATAAGATTTAAAATAATGTTCATCAAATTTTATAAGTACTCTTTGCATAAGTGAATTAAACTCTTCTAGTAATAATGGTTTATTTAAATAGCCATCAATACCAATCTTTATACTTTCTAATAAATATTTAGATTCACTAAATGCTGTTAACATTATTACAGGGATAGATTTATTTACTTCTCTTATTTTTCTTGACATATCTAAACCATTTAAATTTGGCATAATAATATCTGTAATTACAATATCAAAATCATTGTTTTTAAATTTTTCAAAACCATCAAGACCATCATTAGCAACAACTATATTATCAAAATATTCTTTTAATATTTCTAGTGTTGATTCCCTTACTGACTCGCTATCTTCTACATAAAGAAGATGTAAACGAGATGTTTTTGTTATTATTTGTTCTAATTCACTACTCATAACGACCCAACTTTATATAAATAATACCTTTATTTAGTCCATTTATAATTTTTCTTAACTCATCAACTAATAATATTTGTTTCATTTTTACCTCTCTTAATGTAATTAATTAATTATTTATTTATTTATTTATTTATTTATATTTACTTAACATCTCATATGTAAGCTTTTGACAAATTGGTTTTACATATGAAGAACCAAGTTTACCTTTTGTTTGACCCTCAAAC
>JAYELQ010000164.1:0-2019 GCA_034717655.1 Campylobacterota bacterium | reverse complement strand
AGTTCTGTATCTGGAAATTTATTTTGAAAGTTTATAACCATCATCTTTACATAATCATTTATAGTTAAAATAGAATCTATAGTATCTATTTTCTTATTATCTATATCTATTAGAAGTTTTTCATATGGTGTATCATACTCTAGTCTTTCACTTGTAGATATAATTACATTTGAGTTTTCAATTAAATTTAAAATAACATCTTGAGAACTTCTTTTAATAAAATTAAAATCATATATATATAATAGTTCATCTTTAAAATCAGAAGGGTTTAGTTTTGTATTTTTTTCTAATGATATAAATTTAATCTCTTTATTTAAAGATTTTGCTATATCAAATACTATTTTATCTGAAACTCTTTGATTACTACTTTCTATTATAAAAGGTAATTTTGTAGGGATTTTTTCATTATATTTTATATTATTAAATGAAAAATCTAAATAGTTTAAGAGTTTATTCTTTTCATCTTTTAATATCTTAAACTCTTTATAGTGATAAACTTTTCTAACTAATTCATCCATAATAAAAGGTTTTACTATATAATCAATAGCACCATCTTTTAAAGGTTTGCTAACAGTTGCATCATTCACATAAGATACAAGTAAAATAATAATAGATGATGAGTAATGTTTTATTATTTTTTCTACATCAATACTACTTATATTTGTAGATAATAATATAACATCATATTTTGTATTAAAATTTAATTCTTTTATGTTTGTTATATGTGTACAATATTCACCCTCTTCTTCAAGCTTAAGAGTCACCTTTTGAGCTAAATATATCTCTTCATCAATTATTAGTATGTTCATTATTTTCTTTCCAATCATAATATTTTAGATTTGCAATAGTTTGTACTGTTACACCCTCTTTTCTACCGATAAAACCCATTTTTTCTGAAGTTGTTGCTTTTATATTTATATTTTGTTTAGATATATTTAATAAATTTGCCATCTCACTTCTAATCTTATTTTTATATGGATTGATTTTTGGTTGCTCTGCAATTATAGTTAAATCAATATTAATTATTTGATACCCTACATTTATAATAAATTCTAAAATAAATTTTAAAAGTATTTTACTATCTATATTTTTATATTTAGGCTCATTATCAGGAAAGAACTCACCAATATCACCAGCACAAACAGCACCCAAAATAGCATCTATTACACTATGTATTAATACATCACCATCACTATGTGCTTTAAACCCATAATCTACATCTATTTCAACTGAACCTAAATACATCTGTTTATTTTCTTCAAATTTATGTGTATCTATACCAAAACCTACAAAATTATCTTTTGATGGTTCTTTTAAACAAAATATATCATTTGTTTCACCACCAAAAGTTAGCTTTTTTGATTGTGTATCACCATCTATATAAAAAACTGTTCCATCTATATTTTTTATAGCACTACTCTCATCTGTAAACTCGATATCTGTTTTTAGGGCTTTTTTTAATTTTTTGGTAGTTGATAGTTGAGGAGTTTGTATTATTTTTACTTCATCTCTATCTATAGTATCATTTTTATATACTATTGTATCACTAGCTTTTAAAATAGGTACAATAACATTTGCTCTATTTTTATTAGTTATTAAGTTTTGAATAACACTATTAGGGATACAACATCTAGCAACATCTGTTATCATCACATATTTTGTATCCACATATCTCATAGCATTTTTAATTGAGCCTTGTCTTGTATCCCCACCTGCTACAAATTTATATTCATCACTAAAGTTATTCATATAGTTTATCTCATTTTGATGACCAACTACAATAATATTATCAAATTGATTATCTTTTACTATATTATCTGTGACAAACAACCATAGTGGCTTATTATCTATTCTAAGCCATTGCTTTTTTGTTTTTAGTTTAAATCTTGATGAGTTTCCTGCTGATAAAACTACAAGTGTAATATTTTCCAAATAAATCCTTTAGTGTGTAAAAAAGTTACGAATTTTACTGAAAAACTACTTAATAAGTATTTAAATAATAGGTTATAAGTCGATTTA
>JAYELQ010000163.1:0-2024 GCA_034717655.1 Campylobacterota bacterium | reverse complement strand
AAATACAAAATAATTTAGTATCTTCTTTAATATCCGAAAAACAGGGCTTTAAGTTTATATTAAAATTTCGTGGGATTTACCTACCCCATAGCTAAAGCAAGGGGCTTTACACTACTTCTTGGTAAAACTCCAATAGGTAGAGATAGAGCTTATATGTTATCAAAGCTTACACTAAAAGATGATAATATAGAGATAACAAAACCTTATGTAAGTAGTGCTACGGGAAGAGTTTGTGTAAGTATCGCAAAACAAGAAAATGATAGTATCTATTTTCTTGATTTTGATGTTAATTTATTATTACAAAGATTAGGACTTATAGAGGTTCAAAAAGAGTTTAATTATATAACAAAAGGGTTTTATTTTGTAGCTTCTGTTATGATGATGATATTAGCACTTTTTACATTAGGATACTCTTTTTATGAATTTGTATATTCTGTATTTTTCAAACCAGATATATCTATAGAGTCTATATTTAAACCTGTAATAGCATTAACTCTAGGTTTAGCTATATTTGATTTGGCAAAAACAATACTAGAACAAGAGGTTGTATTTAAAAGTTATTCCAAAAATAGTAAAGCTGAATATAAAGTTCTTACAAAATTTTTAATTACAATTATTATAGCATTACTTATTGAGTCTTTAATGGTGGTGTTTAAAATAGCTCTTGATAACTATTCTGAAATGATACACGCTGTTTATCTAATAGGTGGGGTATCTATACTTATATTATCTTTAGGAATATTTATATATTTAAGTAAAAAAGCTGAAGATAAAAAAGAGATATAAACTTTAATAAAAAAAACTAATTAATAATATTTATTATTTAAGTAGTTTTTTATTGAAAAATAACTATAATTCCTTAATATAAAAATTATAAGTTTAACAACTTAAAATATAAGGAATTATTATGAAAAAACTAAGTTTAATTGCTAGTGCAATGTTAATTACAAGTTCAAGTTTATTTGCTGTTAGTGATGCTGATTTATTAAAAAGTGCTAAAGATGCTGGTCTAAAAGCTATCCCTCAAAGTAAATTAGAGATTTTAAAACTTGTGGACAATCCAAAAAATCCTATAACTAACTGTAAAGTAGAGTTAGGTAAAAAATTATATTTTGAACCAAGATTATCAAAAAGTAATCTTATATCTTGTAACACTTGTCACAACCTTGCTATGGGTGGAGTTGATGGAGTTGGTGCTGCTATTGGTCACAAATGGACAGCTAACCCACACCACCTAAACTCTCCAACAGTTTATAATTCAGTTTTAAATGCTGTTCAATTTTGGGATGGAAGGTCTCCACATTTAGAAGACCAAGCACAAGGTCCAATACAAGCAGGTCCAGAGATGGCAGCTCCAGCTGAATTAGTTGTTGCAAGAGTTACATCTATGCCTGATTATGTTGCAGAGTTTAAAAAAGCTTATGGTCCAGATGTAAAAATCACTTTTAAACTTATCGCTGATACTATTGGTGTATTTGAAAGAACATTAGTAACTCCAAGTAGATATGATGCATTTTTAAATGGTCAACCAAATGCACTAACAGATGCTGAAAAAACAGGTCTAAAAGTATTTATAGATAAAGGTTGTACAGCTTGTCATACAGATATTGGTTTAGGTGGGACTATGATGCCATTTGATAATAATAAGTATGATTTTGCAAAAGGTGATTTTACAGGTGATGCAAACGGTATGGTAAAAACTCCTACACTAAGAAATATTGAAGAAACAGCTCCATACTTCCACAATGGTAATGTTTGGTCATTAAAAACAGCTATTAAACAGATGGATAAAATTCAACTTCAAAACGATATGACAGATACAGAAATAGCACAAGTTGAAACATTCTTAAAATCTTTAACAGGTAAGAAACCAACTGTTGTATATCCAGTTTTACCAGTAATTACAGATAAAACTCCTAAACCAGAGTTTGATTAATAAAATTATGAAACTATTAAAATTTTTAATAGTTTCACTTTTTATTGGATTGTTTGTAGGTTGTACATCAACAATTTCAAATATATCT
>JAYELQ010000162.1:0-2025 GCA_034717655.1 Campylobacterota bacterium | reverse complement strand
TTCATAATCTAAATCCTTTAAAGGTAATAAAATACTATACCCTTGATGAACTATATCTTCATAAGTAGATATATTTTTTATAGCTTTTCCTATATATTGAAACTTTTCTTTACTATCAAACTCTATAACAGCACCACTATTTGCCATTAAAATTGGTTTTTTAAATGGATTCTTATTTGCTCTATTTGCCCCACTTTTACCAAATCTAGTAAATGGCTCATAAAATATATTTTTACATTTCATACCATCTGCTACAAAAGGTGAAAGAGTGATAAAAGTTTTACTATTATTATCTAATTCAATTAACTCTATACTATCAATCTCAAATCTCCCTTTCCCTGTCGAGCTATCTTTTCCATATCCCATTTGAGATACAAGTTGAACTATTTCATATAAATTCTCTTTAGAAAAGTTATCATCACATAAAAAATATATATCTTTTTTAGATAAGCTTTGTTCTATCTCACTATGTGGGTCAAATCCATCACCTGTTGTAGATGTTTTATAATTTATACTATTTCTTACTATAGCTTCAGTTTTATCTATATTTGAAGCTTCCTCATTTGTGATAGCTTCATTATATTTACCATCTTTTAATTGCTCTAAAGTTAGCCAAATATTTTTACGATTTTGTTTTTTATCATCACTATTTTCATCTAATAAACTACTTGGAAGTGTAGGCTTTGGTAGATATCCACTAGCAAAACCATCAGATACTATCAAAAAAGGTTTTGTTTCATACTCTTTTAATAGCTCTTTTAAGCTCTCTTCACCATATTTATATCTTATCGCCCAACATATTTGACCAAATAGTGTATCACCTTTTAAAGATGTGATAAAATTTGATGTAGGGATTATAGTTGTTTTATATAGCTTCATTATTTACTCACTTATAAACTTAACTCTACCGTAACCTCTACTACCACTACCACCTAAATAATCGTTTTCTACTAAACCAAGTCCATCTTTTACCATTTGGATTAGCTCTTCACCATCTCCGTCTTCTTCAAGGACTTTTACTCTAATATCATAGTCAAATTTGACTCCTGCTGGTACTCTTTCGATATTTCTTAATCCACCATCTGATGTACCTGTTTGTCTATTTATAGTATTTTCAACTTTTTCTTCACTATATTTAAGTTCTTTGTCAAATACCTCTTTTGATAAATTACAATCTCCTACACTAATCCTAGTAATGCCAAATTTATTTTTACTACTATGATCACCAAATAGTTTTAAAAGTGTCTCTGCATTTTTCTTATCAGGATCTGGAATTTTTTCTAAAT
The DNA here is from genome assembly GCA_034717655.1 of Campylobacterota bacterium. Lineage (GTDB taxonomy): Bacteria > Campylobacterota > Campylobacteria > Campylobacterales > Arcobacteraceae > JAIOSF01. Next base: position 739 of record JAYELQ010000162.1, on the reverse strand, counting down.
TTTCAGAAGTAAATGGCTTACCATTTCCATATGCAACTAATCTATTGTTCCACTCTAAAAGATTTCTCATCTTCCCTTTTAAACTACTTCCTGGAATATATGGCTGATCTGAATTAATATTTTTAATTACCCCTGTATCTACACCACCTATTTTCATGGTGTCATCTCCACCACCAATATGAAGTCCACTTAATAACTCTATTTGCCCTTTTATATTTACTATTTTCATCTTAATTTCTCCCCTCTAAACTTTTATGAAATCCAATCACTGCTTCAAAGAATAGTTTAAATATATTTAATTTTTCTTTTGAGTTAATTTGTTTTATACAACTATTCATCATATCTACAAATGCTTTATTAACAAGTTTTCCACTACCTGAACTTCTTGTACTAGCATAAGCTACTTTAGAATTTAACATCTTTACAAATGGTAATAACTCTTCTCTAAATTCAGTTTCATCTATATTTTTTGCTTTTAAACTCAAATCAAGTACTTGGTCATAAAACTTTCTTATTTGCGTATTTTGAACACCATATTTTTTATCTACTCCAATATTTTCAGCACATCTCTTAGCTGTTTCATTAAATAGCTCTACATCTTTTTTATAATCCAACTCTATCACGATTCTCTCCTTTTGTATATAAATTCATTTAAAAACATTTTAGTCTCTTTTGGATTGTTTTCCATTTGATTATTTAACACTTCCAAAAGTGGTAAATATTTTTTATCCATATTTCT
>JAYELQ010000161.1:0-2064 GCA_034717655.1 Campylobacterota bacterium | reverse complement strand
TTTTGATATATCATCTTTTAGCTCTACCTTTAATGTATCTATTCTTTTATCTAATTTTAAATTATCATCTTTTAGCTCTACTTTAAGATTCTTTATATCATCTTTTAATTCTCTTTTTACACTCTCTAACTCTTCCCTTGTTGCCACATGTTGAGTTGAATGTAAAAGAAATTGCATTATATCTTTTTGTGTTAAATTTTCATTAGGTATCTCTTGATTTAAATCAATCATAATTTATCCTTATAATTTTAGTTATCTATAAAAGTATATCACAAATAGTATTAATTATTATATAACTTTTTATAACTCTTTAAGTTCATATTATGTATAATTAAAATGTTTGGAAACAAAATAGAAACTATAGGGAGTGATTACCCCATTAGCACAGAAAAAAGGTAGAGGTGAAAATCTTTACCTTTTTTAAACTAATCAAATAAATCTGAATGAGAACCAATATCAACTAATTTTAAAGTATCTGTAAGTTTTAATTTTTTATAACTTCTTTTGAATTGATTTATTTTAAATCTTTTATCATATCTTCTATATTATTATGATAACTACCTTTATTATCTCTAGCTTCTTCCATTGCTTTTTTTAATTGTTTTGATGGTAATTTCATATCAAAAGGGATACCTTGGACTGCCACTACTTTTTTTAAAAATATATTTATAGCTTGTGAAGTATTTAATCCTAATTCTTTTAAAATATTTTCGGCTTCAAGTTTTAAAGTATCATCAACTCTTGCTCTTACTGTTGCATTTAATGACATAATATATCTCCTAATAGTTATTTTATATGTTACTGTAGCATAATATTGCTACAAATAGTATTAAGTATTAACATAAAAAAGTTTTAAGAAAAGTTATAATTTATTATGATAATGGCAAGATAAGGTGATGAGCCTTATCTCAATTTTAAACTAATATAATTCAATTGCTAAAGTAATCAAAATTATTAGTACCATTATCATTTTGGTAATCATGTCAGTCCTTTTTATAGCACTCTCTCCCAACACTACCCGTATATAAAAAAAGGTAGAGATTTCTCTCTACCTTTTTTTCAGTACTATTATATTAAGTCATCATTCTTAATCAAGACTGTCATGAAACCAATTCAAATATTATAACAAATATTAAATTAAAATTGTCTTGAAAACTAAAAAATCATTTTATTTATGGTATAATATCACTATAAATAAAAAGGGGAATTAAATGGTACAATATGCACAAAATGAGTTATTATCTATAACAGACTTTACAAAAGGGATAAGTAGTATTATAAAAGATATAAAAAATAATGCTTTTGAAAAAATAGGTATTCTTAAAAATAATAAATTAGAAGCAGTTGTAATATCAACTCAAGAGTATGAGAAATTAAAAGAAGCTTATGATCTTTTAGAACATATAGAAATATATAATAAAGTACAAGAGAGAGAAAACTCAAAAACTATATCATTAGATGAATCTATGAAACGACATGGTATAAAATCAAATGAATTATAAAATAGTTCTAAAAGAGGAAGCTGATGATGATTTATCTAAACTGTCTCATAATCAAAAGATACTAATATTTAAACAATTTGAAAAACTAAAAATATCTCCAGAACTAGGATTATCTCTTGGTAAGAAATCTGGTTATGACTTAACTGGCTATAAAAAAATGTATGCTAATAAAAAACAACTAAGAATTATTTATAAAATTATTGATGATAAAATTATTATTGAAGTTATCGCGATAGGAAAAAGAGATGATATGGAAGTTTATAAAAAAGCATCTCAAAGAAGATAAAAAAATAAAAAATCATTTTATATATTTCATAACTCTTTAAGTTCATATTGTATATAATTAAAATGTTTGAAAACAAAATAGAAACTCTAGGGAGTGGTTACCCTAAATGATAGTTAAAAGAAGGTAAAGATAATTAATTCTTTACCTTTTTTTTCAGTACTATTATATTAAGTCATCACTCTTAATCAAGACTGTCATGAAACCAATTAAAATATTATAACAAATATTAAATTGAAGTTATCTTAAAAATAAAAAAATCATTTTATATATTTCATA
>JAYELQ010000160.1:0-2065 GCA_034717655.1 Campylobacterota bacterium | reverse complement strand
AATTTATCACTGATAAAAAACAAGAACTTAGAATAGAAACTTTCAATTCAAAAAATAATACTGTTAAATTTATAGGTATAGATAGTGTTGATGATGCAAAAAAATTAACAAACAGACAAATTTTTACTTCAAAAGAAGATACAAAAAAACAATGTAAACTAGATGAAAAACAATATTTTTGGTTTGATATACAAAATTGTAAAATTATTGAAAATGATGAAATTTTAGGGGTAGTTACAGATATTCAAAGGATGCCTTTGAGTGATTATCTACAAATTCAGACATCAGAAGAGCTTCAAGATAAAAAATATAGTGATATATTTTTGCTACCTTATATTGATGATTTTATAATAAAAGTAGATATAGAAGATAAAATAATTTATGTAAAAAAAGCAAAGGAGATATTAGAGGCTAGTTAATAGCTTTTATATAAATATGGTAACAATAAAAAATATAAAAAAAGCAAAAAAAAGACTAAAAGGTATCATAAATCAAACACCAATAGCTTTTGCCCCTATTTTAAGTAAAAATAATAATGCAGAAGTATTTCTAAAAAAAGAAAACCTACAACTTACAGGTAGCTTTAAATTAAGAGGTGCATTTAATAAAATAGCAACTTTAACTAAAGAGGAAAGAAAAAAAGGTGTAGTAGCAGCAAGTGCAGGTAATCATGCTCAAGGTGTAGCATATAGTAGTAAATATTTTAACTGTGAAGCTACAATAGTTATGCCAGAAGCAACTCCACTTACAAAAGTATCAGGTGTAAAACTACACGGTGCTAATGTTATTTTAAAAGGGGGAAATTATGATGAATCTTATAAATTTGCTATAAACTTTGCAAATAAAAATAATAAATCTTTTGTACACCCTTTTGCAGATGATGAAGTTATATCGGGTCAAGGGACAATAGCATTAGAGATATTAGATGAGATAAAAAATCTTGATATGATTATTGTACCAGTTGGTGGTGGTGGACTTATTACAGGTATAGCAACAGCTGCAAAATCTATAAATAAAGATATAAAGATTATAGGAGTTGTAGCATCTGGTGCGAATGCTATGAAAAAATCATTTGAAAGAAAACAACCTATTGATTCTATATCTGTAAAAACTATAGCAGATGGTATAGCTGTAAGAGATACAACTCCTAAAATGGTAAATCATATATTAGAATTAATAGATGATATAATAGAAGTTGAAGATAAAGAGATAGCTTCTGCTATATTATTTTTATTAGAACAACACAAACTAATAGTTGAAGGTGCTGGTGCTACTGGTGTTGCTGCTATTATACATAAAAAAATAGATATAAAAAATAAAAGAGTTGCATTACCTTTAAGTGGAGGAAATATTGATGTAACTATGTTAGCTCAAATTATAGAAAAAGGGTTGGTAAAATCATCAAGAAAAATGAATTTATTAGTTACATTAATTGATAAACCAGGTAGCTTAAAAGGTCTTACTTCTATATTTGAAAACCTAAATGCAAATATTGTTCAAATAGATTATGATAGAAACTCTATTGACTTAGATTTTGGAGATGCAAATGTGACTATTGGACTTGAAACAAAAGGTGAAGAGCACCAAAAAGAGATAAGAGATAAATTAAAGAAAATCGGATATAGATTTACAGAATTGTAGTTGATTTTAGAAATTTCACAAGATTTAACTTATAATTAAATAATTAATAAAGCTTTATTAATATAAAATAACATAATTTTAATTTTTAGTTTTATACTAAAATAAAAAAAGGATAATATAATGGAAGAAGTAAATCTAGTCGTAGAATCTCTAAAATTTATGATTTTAGGTATGGGAATTGTATTTACATTTCTTACAGTAATGATTTTTGCCCTTAAGCTTCAAGCAAAACTAATAGCAAAATTCTTTCCTGAAGAGGTAACAAAAGATATTTCATCAACTTGGAAACCACAAGTTAAACAAGAAGATGAAAAAGATACTATAGCTGCAATAACTGCTGCTATTATACATCATAATAATAACAAAAATAAAGGGTAACAATGTCAAAAAAATATATTGATATAATGGATACAACATTTAGAGA
>JAYELQ010000159.1:0-2072 GCA_034717655.1 Campylobacterota bacterium | reverse complement strand
ATTTTAGTGTTAAAAAAGGTGAAGATGTAAAAATGGGTGAAGCTATAGGCGTGGCGAAGTAAAATTAGTCGAGCTATAAAAGGAGTAGTTTATGGAAAATACAAAAATTAAAAAGAAGTTATATTTTGCTGGTTTAGTTGGCGAAATAATGGAGTGGTTTGATTTGAACTCGTTCCATCTCTCCTGAGACTGTGAAATAACTAAAATATCCAATCTTAGAAATTTAATAGTAAAACATTTCTCTTATCAAAGTAGTTTTAAACCATAATTTTACTATAATTACACTAGATAAAGCCAAGTAAATAGGCTTTTAAAGGTAAAGAATGAGCGAGTTGTATAAACAAGGTTTAAATAGAAATCAGCAATTATTATTTCCTCCAAGTATTGATAGTTATGTAGATGAGGATAATAGTGTTAGAGCTATAGAGTCATATGTAGAACTATTAGACTTAACTCAATTACAATTTAATAATACAAGAAAAAGTAATAGGGTTGATGGACAAAAAGCTTATAGTCCTAAACTACTACTCAAGATATATATCTATGGCTATATCAATAAGATAAGGAGTAGTAGAATGCTTGAGAGAGAGTGCAAGAGAAACCTTGAACTAATATGGCTAACTCAAAACCTAAGCCCAAGTTATCATACAATTGCAGACTTTAGAAAAAACAATCCAAAAGCACTTAAACAAGTGTTTAAAGAGTTTGTCCTCTTATGTAAAAATATAAACCTAATAGGAGATGGACTAAAGGCAGTAGATGGTGCATTTCTAAGGGCTAATGCTTCTAAAAATCAACTTATTATGAAAACTACTTTAGTTAAAGACCTAAGTAAGGTTGACAAAGAGATAGAACAGTATTTAGAATCATTAGAATATTCAGACAAGGAAAAACAGCCATCAAACCTAATCAATAAACTACCAAAAGATTTACGAAAATTAAAATATAAACAAGAGGAATTATCTAAAAACTTAGAACTATTAAAAGAGATGGGTAAAACACAGCATAATAGAACTGACCCAGATGCATCTCTTATGAAGAAACCTGCACATAACTTAATGGCGTATAATTCACAAATAGTTGTGGATGATAAGTTTAAGTTTATTGTAGCTACAGATATAAGTTCTAAAGGCAATGATACACAGCAACTTTATAAGATGGCTAAAGAGACTAAAGAAAACTTAAAAGTTGATAGATTAGAGATAGTTGCTGATACTGGATACTATAGTTCTAAAGAGTTTAAAAAATGTGAGGATGATAATATTAATGCTATCGTACCACAGGCAAATAATAAGAAAACTAAAGAGGAAAATGGCAAATATACAAGAGATGCCTTTGTCTATAATAAAGAGAATGATTGCTATTTATGCCCTAATGATAAATATTTAGAAAGAAAAATTGCATCGCAAATAAAGAACGATAAGGTTAATTTTAAATACACAGGTACTAGTGCAATATGCAAAGCTTGTTCACTAAGAGATAAATGTATTCCTAGTAAAACACCATATAAACAATTGTATAGATGGGAACATGAATATATCATTGAACAACATAAGCAAAAAATGAAAACAGAAGAGTCTCGTATAATAGTTAAGAAAAGGGGTTCAATAGTTGAACATCCCTTTGGAACAATAAAGAGAAACTTAGGGTGGGATCATTTCTTAGTTCGAGGTACTCAAAAGGTATCAGGAGAGAATGCTCTTATTATGTTTAGCTACAATTTCAAACGATTACTAAATCTGATAGGAATACCTATGTTTAAAAAACTAATAGTAGCTATAAAAGATGGAAACATAGAGCGAATAAAAGAAGAAATAGCTCTTTATATCGCTATGTTTTTGATAAAAATGAAATATTTACTTGATAATGTCTTAAAAGTTAGACATGTTAAATTATATTATTTCAAGAAACCTGCTTACTGTTGAGACTATTGGTTGTTTCACAGTCTCGGGAGAGATGGAACGAGTAGGATGGGTATAGGGTTCACCTCGTATGAGTTTTTTTAGCCAAAAAGAGTCTATACTAAAGATGAAGAGTTCGTTAGAAGTAATGTATCGGTTGTTCGCCTAAAG